>CANCJZ010000008.1 GCA_947378465.1 Flavobacteriaceae bacterium | reverse complement strand
AAATTTGATTTTGGAATTGTAGGATGTGAATTGAAATACTACATTACTACTGAAAGACCCGAATACAACACAGTGGAAACACCAACCATCACTGCAAAAGAAAGTGGCAAAACCTATGTTCCAATTGAGTTAGAAAAAACAGAACAACCGGTGAAACCAGGAGACGATTTGGCGAAAGCATTCAAAATCAAAATCATTTATTTTGACTTAGACAAATCCAACATCCGTCCTGATGCTGCAGTGGATTTAGCAAAAATATTGGACGTGTTAGAACAACACCCAACTATGGAAATCGACATCCGTTCACATACCGATAGTCGTCAAACCTTCAAATACAACGAAGCATTATCCGACAGAAGAGCCAAATCAACCATGGCTTGGTTGATTTCAAAAGGAATCGACAAATCGCGATTAACTGCCAAAGGATATGGTGAAACCCAATTGGTAAACAACTGCGCCGATGGCGTGAATTGTACCGAGGAACAACACCAAGCCAATCGAAGATCAGAATTTATAATTACTAAATTGTAAGAATAAAAAAACCGCCCTAAGGCGGTTTTTTTATTTAGTGACAGAGGTATAATAAGCAAAGAGGCAAAGTTGTTTGGTAATAAAAAGACATAGAATCAAATACATTGTAATGATAAACAATCGCTTTTAATTAATATTACCTTATAAAAAATACCCCAATTACTCAGGAAATTTCTTTTTGTCTCAAGAAATCTCTTTTGGTGAAAAAAGATTTCTTTTAGTGAAAAGAAATTTCTTTTGGTGAAAAGAGATTCCTTTTGGGGAAAAATAGATTCCTTTTGGGGAAAAGAGATTTCTTTTGGTGAAAAGAGATTTCTTTTGGTGAAAAGAGATTCCTTTTGATGAAAAGAGATTTCTTTTGGCGAAAAGAGATTCCTTTTGGTGAAAAGACATTTCTTGCAGTCCAAATGCTATTTTAAATAAAAAAAGGTAGTATTATTTTTGAATACCAAATTCCGTCCAGACTTTCTTTTTATCTTTAGTCTCTTTTCGAATTTGGGCATTGCGTTCAATCATTTCAGGCTTGACATAACCACGGGCGTGATCCAAGTGAAGACAAATAGTGGAGTATCGGATTTGTTTGGATTTGACTCCCATATTATTCAATCGCTCTCCAAATTCTCGATCCTCTCCCCCATATTGCATTCGTTCATCAAATCCATTGACCGCTAAAAAATCAGATTTCCATCCGGAAGCATTGTGTCCATTCCAACTCGCAGTGGTTGGTGTAGTGTAATTCAAAAACCAACTTTTCAAACCGCTAGCTGCTAATTTATTATTTTTGAATGATAGTTTAATTCCATTGTCTTTCAACCAATCCAAATCAAAACATTTCCCTGAAAAAATATCCTCCTTGGAAATCTTTTTAGAAAGCTCCATAGGCAATTTGTAATAACCTGCCGAAAGGAAATAACCTTCTTCACGGTATTTGATATGTTGTTCAACAAAATCTTCCCGTGGGATACAATCGCCATCCGTCATCAAGATATAATCCGTAGAAGCGACTAAAATAGCTTTATTTAAAATGATGGTTTTTTGGAATCCATTGTCCTCATGCCATACATGAGTGATTGGATAAAAGACTTCTTTACTTACTGCTTCAATACAATCCTTTGTCCGTTGATCCGAGCCATCATCGGCTATGATTACTTCAAAGTTGCGATAGGTTTGGGTATTGTAACCATACAGCACCTTTTCCAGCCATTCTGGAGAATTATAAGTACTGATAATAACAGAAATATCTTTTTTCATTACGTTGCAAAGATAAATTATTTTTTCTAAGTTTGAACTTTACAAAAAAACTATGCAAACTCTTACGGTCATTATCCCTACATTCAACGAAGAAAATTATATTCAAGATTGTTTGCAGTCCGTAGCATTTGCCCATCAAATCATCATTATTGACTCCTATAGTACGGATGCTACTCTTTCGATAGCAAAGACATTTAATTGTGAAATTATACAACGTCATTTTGATAATTTTTCAAATCAAAAAAACGAAGCCATCAAATTAGCCAAATCCGATTGGATATTATTTATTGATGCCGATGAAAGAGTTACTGAAAAATTAAAGTATGAAATTTTGAATACCATCGAAACATCAACTCACGATGCGTATAAAATCAAATTTCCCCATTTCTATATGAATCGTTTTTTGTACCATACTGAAAACAAAGTGGTACGATTAGTCAGAAATCAAGACATCTATTTTGAAGGGGAAGTCCATGAAAAACTAATACACAAAGGAACCGTAGGTTTGTTAAAGAATTTTATGATTCATTACACCTATAAAGGTTTGTTTCATTATATAAAAAAGAAAGATAGCTATGCTTGGTTCCAAGCCAAGATGTTATTGGATAAAAATAAAAAAGCCACTTATTTTCACTTAATCTTTAAGCCTTTCTATCGTTTTATTCACACGTATTTTATCAGAAGAGGTTTTTTAGATGGAGTTCCTGGACTAGCGGTGGCGAGTATAGATGCTTATGGAGTGTTTTCGAGGTATGTAAAAATGATACTCACCAATAAAGGGCTAAAATAAACGCAATTTTCCCAAACGCAATTTCCACTTAAACACTAACAAACTATCCTCTCCTTTGATGTCGACACGTTGAAGTGTATATTTGTTTTTGAAAGGAAAAGCATTCAAACGGTTCCCAATTCTGAAAGCCATTCGAATATTATTTTTCTCTAATATTTGAAAAAACTTTTTTTGAAAGGGATCTTTCTTCGGATAATTCCCATAGGGATATGCCAAAGCAGGAAATACATTTAAGTTATTATCAGCAATACATTCAAAACTTTTATCAAAATCCTCTTGAATTTGTTCCAGCGACAAATCCGAATATTTACGATGCCAATAGGAATGATGCCCCAATTCCACATAAAGGGGATCTAAGGATTGAAGTTGTGCAATCGTCATAAGCTTCTCTCCTACATATTCATCAGTATGATTCCATGAGTCGTGCTTTCCTATATATTGAAATGGAATAAAGAAGGTCGCTTTTACCTTATACTTTTGCAATAATGGCAATGCGTATGTCAATTGGTTTTCCGTGACATCATCAAAGGTTAATACCACAGATTTTTTAGGAAGTACGATTAACTTATCGATTTCCGAAACAAAATAAGTGTTGAAATTGTGCTCTACCAAATACTGCAATTGTGCTTCAAACTTATCTATACAAAGGGTTAGGTTTAAACCTTTCTCTTTATCATCAGTCAAATTGTGGTACATCAATATTGGTAGGCTCGACATTATTTGGATTTTATATTATTGATTGTAAAAATAACAATTTCAATTACAATAAAAGAAATATTTTTTTGCTATGCCCTCTCCCCAAAACCCTCAAAAAATTACCGCTTTAGCCATATCTTATAACGAAGAAGAAAATGTAAGTCGTTATGTTCAAAGTTTATCTTTTGCCGACGAAATTATATTTGTTGACTCATTCAGTAAGGACAATACGGTTGAAATTGCGACACAACTAGGGGTAAAAGTCATTCAACGCAAGTTTGATAATTTTTCAAATCAACGAAACTTTGCAATTGAACAAGCAAATAATGATTGGGTAGTGTTTTTTGATTTGGATGAAATCATTTCAAAAGAATTAGAAAATGAGATCATTCAAACGGCAAATCACCCTAAAGATTTAGTCGCTTTTTATGTGAAAAGAAATTTCATTCTTTTTGATAAACATCTAAAACATGGAGGATTTCAAAACGACAAAGCCATTCGATTATTTAATAAAAAGTACTGTACCTATAATGGAAACCTAGTTCATGAAGAAATTACTACAATTGGAAAAGTGAGTATCCTCAAAAATAGTTCGGACCATTATAGTTACAAAAACTTAAATCATTATTGTTCAAAATTAAATCATTACAGCCACCTCCAAGCAATCAAACTGCATCATAAAAAAGAATGTCCAACTATTTATCATTTTATCATACGTCCCTCCTATCGATTTGTTTGGCAGTATATTTTCCGAATGGGATTTCTAGATGGAAAGGAAGGCTTTATTTCGGCACAAATCAATTCCTTTTTTGTTTTCAAACGCTACCTCAACCTTTGGATGATGAACAAAAATAGTCAGTCCAGAGAATAATCTGTAGTATCAAATTAATATTTAATCACTCTTTGTTAAGTTATACAACAAAATTGCTTTTAAATATTATATTTGTCTCCTATTTCATTTATTGATATGTCTGAAAACAACAAAAAATCAAAAATCAGCGCCTTAGCCATTACTTTTAATGAGGAAGAAAATGTCAAAAGATACATTGAAAGTTTGTCTTTTGCCGATGAGATTATTTTTGTTGACTCTCAAAGTACTGATAATACCATTTCCTTAGCCGAATCCTATGGAGTCAAAGTGATTCAAAGAAAGTTTGATGACTTTTCTAACCAACGAAACTTTGCCATTAGTCAAGCCAAGAATGATTGGATTGTATTTTTTGATTTGGATGAAATTATTTCACCTGAATTAGAAACAGAAATCATCGAATCCGTTAATTCTCCCAACAATCATGTCGCTTTTTTTGCAAAAAGAAACTTCTATTTTATGGGTGAACATATTAAATATGGTGGGTGGCAGAATGACAAAGCCATTCGTTTATTCAATAAAAACTTTTGTAAATACAATGGAAATTTAGTACACGAAATTGTTCAATGCAAAGGAAAAACAGCCGTGTTAAAAAATAGTTTGAATCACTATAGTTATAAAAACTTTGACAATTATAACGACAAATTAAATTTGTACAGTAAACTTCAAGCGGAAAATTTATATCAAAAGAAAATCAAACCTAATTTTTATCATTTCTTTATTCGTCCGATGTACCGATTTTTGTGGCAATATATTTTCCGATTGGGAATACTTGATGGAAAAACAGGTTTTATTTTAGCCTATGTACATTCCTTTTCGGTGTATAAACGCTATTTGCAGTTGTGGATGATGTACCGAAAAATCGATTAACCAAAATTCATTATGAGATTATTACAAATAACAGCCTCCAATGTTTGGAGAGGTCATGAACAACAAATTGTGTATTATTATGATGAATTTAATGATCAAATAGAACATCAAGTACTATTGTGTACTCCAAACACTCGATTATCAGAAATAGCAGCTGAAAGAAACTATAATTTTCAAACTTTAGAATTCAAATCTGAATACGATTTGAAATGGATGAAAAAAATCAGTCAAATTATTAAAGACGAAAAAATTGATGTGATATTAATTCATAACAGTACGGCGCATACTCTATGCGTGATGTCGTCATTAATCTATGGATGGAAAACTCCAATGGTGTTTTTCAGAACACTTATTAAAAAAGTAGACACTAATTTTTTCCGAAAATGGAAATATAACTATAAAGGTTTAAAGAAAATTGTTTGCGTTTCGGAAGCAGTTCGAACGGTATTATTGTCCGCAATAAAAGATCATACACGTCTGTCAATAGTTGGAAGTGCTACCGACTTATCTGAATTCCAAAAAACTCAAAAAACGGGCATACTTCATCGTGAATTAGGTTGGGATACTGATACCATTATTATAGGAAACATTGCAGCCTTTGTTCCTTTCAAGGACCATATTACTTTTGTGAATACTGCCGAAATTTTAGCTTCAAAACTACCGAATTGCAAATTCGTTTTGATAGGAAAAGGAGAATTAGAACAAGAAATTAAAGACTATGTTGCTCAAAAAGGTTTAACTGAGCGATTCGCATTTCTAGGATTCCGAAAAGATGTACCTGAACTATTTCCTGAATTTGACTTATTTCTATTTACTTCCAAATTAGAACCTACAGGAGGTGTATTATTAGAAGCCAATGCCTGTAAAGTTCCAGTTGTAGCTACACGAGCAGGTGGAATACCTGAAGTAATTGTAGAAAACAAAACGGGATTATTATGCGAAAAAGAAAACGCCTCAGATTTTGCTGAAGCTGCAATAAAAATTCTTTCCAATCCTAGTTTACGAAATGAATTGGTAGAAAATGGCTATGAACATCTGAAAGCAAATTTCACAAAAGAAGTAATTGCAAAACAAATGTTAGCCGAATTAATTGCTGTTATTAAATCATAACTATTATGAAAATCACCCTTATTAGTTTTGATTATTTTGATTTTGATGCGAACATTATAAAGGAATTAAAGTCTAGAGGAATTGAAGCGCATCACATAGATATTTCTAAATATTACTATCAATATGCTTCTTTTGGAGAAAAAGTAAGTAATTTTTTTAGAAAAGTTTTTTTAGGAAAAAATATAAAAAGGGAGAAAACAGAAGAATTCATCACACAACATTTGAGTCAATATGGTCATCAGGATATTATTCTAACTATCAGACCTGATCGAATAAGTAAAAAGACGCATCTTAAAATCAAACAAAGCTGCAACAAGTATCTTACTTATATCTATGACAGCACCAATAGATTTCCTATAAACCATTTAGTTGATTTGTTTGACAAAATATACACCTTTGATCAAAACGACGCTAAAAAGCACGGTTTTGAACATATCAGCAACTATATTTATCTTGACAAAAAAGAGTTGAACCCAAATAAAGTATATCGCAATGATTTGTTTATTATTTCTTCCATTGACGAACGTTTGGGATTATTGAACAAGGTGGCTGATTATTGCTCTAATCACAACATCACATTCAAATTTATAATTGTTGGAAAAAAACGTCCACAAAATATCAATTCTAATATTGAATTTACTACTGAAAATATTTTTTTAAATGACTTATTAGAGGAATTGGATGAATCGAAAATCTTTTTGGATTTGATTCGAAAAAACCAAAATGGATTGAGTTTCCGTATTTTCGAAGCCCTGGCTTATCAGAAAAAAATCATTACCAGCAATCAATCGATAAAGGACTATGATTTTTACTCTCCAAATAACATATTAGTATTGGATGAAAATAATCCAATAATTCCAAAGGAGTTTATTGAATCGAATTATGAGCCTCTGTCGGAGGAAGTATACAACAAATACACTATTCAAGTATGGGTTGATCGAGTATTTGAATTAAAAAACTAATCCAACATCCCCATAATGGTACTTGTGGTTTGTGAAAGCGAGAATGGTTCCAATACCCTTTTAGAATTTTCACTAACCGAATTCCATAAAGCTTTATCAGTATACATGTTCACCGCTAATTGTGCAAAGGCTTCGCTTTGATTGGCCACCATAGTATGATAAAGAGTACCAAAATCAAATCCTTCAGCACCTACATCTGTGGTAACTAAAGGCAATCCGAACTCCATACTTTGCCCTATTTTCCCTTTAATTCCTGCACCATATCGCAAAGGAGCAATAAATAGTCGTGAAGTGTTAAAGTATTCTGTTAAATCCTCAACATAACCCAATACACGGAAATGCTCCGTATCCAAATTCAATATATGTTGTGGAGGATTACTTCCCACTACAGTCAATTGAATATCAGGATTTGTATTCCATATCAAAGGCATAATTTCATCTTTTAAATAGTTTACCGCATCCACATTAGGCAAGTGATCAAAACTTCCAACGAAAAGCAATCCTTTTCGCTCGTCAAAACTTTTAAAATTATGATTATCGTTAATGAAATTGTGAATATTACTAATGACTTTCATTTTGGAAACATCTGGAAAGTATGTGGCAAAGTTCACTTTATCAGTTTCCGAAATCACAATGATTTCATCGGCTAGTTGTGCATTATTCAATTCAATTTCAAGAAATTTATTGGCCTCTTCTAATAACTTACTATTGTTCTTTAATTCAGATTCTCTTTTCATTCTCAAATAATGAAAATCGACCATATCGAAAGCAATCTTCACTTTAGCATTGTACTTTTTTATGACAGTATAGTACTTTTTAAAGATCAATGGTCGGTGCAACCAAACGAAGTCTAAACCATCGCTGATGGTAGCAATAAAGAGCTCTTTAGTAATTAATTTTCCTGATTCATCTAATGATGGTTCATAGACCACCACACCTTTGTTTCTATAATACGCAACATAATCTGTTTTGTATTTGTATTCTTTAAAATCGCCAATTAAATATACCGTAACTTGATTTTGCAATAAAATATCAATAATAATATTTAATCTTCTAGAGCCTGAATCTTTATCGAATTCAGGAAGTTTATCATCAATAATTAAAACTTTTTTAGCAGAAGTAATATGAGTATTATTCTGATAATCGAAAAACTTATTGTCTTTTTTGAGTTTCTTTTCTAAGTTTTTGTTTTTAAAGTAAACTTTGATTTTTTTATACATTTCAAATTATTTTATAGAAAATGCGGGCAATAATTAGTTTAAAAATTTCTCTTGATACACTCCTCTAATTCCCTCTTCCAAAGTAATTGATGCTGTCCAACCCAATTGAGTCAACTTGGATTCATCCATAAGTTTTCTAGGTGTTCCGTCAGGTTTTGAAGTATCAAAAGTGACTTTACCTTGATATCCAACAATATCTTTAACCAAATAAGCTAAATCCTTAATTGAAATTTCTTTTCCTGAGCCAATGTTTACAAATCCTTTATCGTTGTATTGTTGCATCAAATACACACAAGCATCTGCCATATCTGTGGCGTGCAAAAATTCTCTCAATGGACTTCCGGTACCCCATACCATAACTTCATCATCATTATTGATTTTAGCTTCGTGGAATTTTCGCAACAAAGCTGGCAAAACATGGGAATTTTGCAAATCATAATTATCATTAAAGCCGTACAAATTGGTAGGCATTACCGAAATAAAATTACAATTATATTGATCTCTATAGGCATCACACATTTTGATTCCCGCTATTTTGGCAATCGCATAGGGCTCATTGGTTTCCTCAAGTAATCCTGTGAGTAGGTATTCTTCTTTCATTGGCTGAGGCGCCATTTTTGGATAAATACAAGAGGAGCCTAAGAACATTAATTTCTTTACTCCATTTTTATAACTTTGATGAATGACATTGTTTTGAATCATCAAATTTTCATAAATAAAATCAGCTTTATAAGTGCTATTTGCAATAATTCCTCCTACTTTAGCGGCTGCTAAAAAAACATATTCTGGTTGTTCTTTTTGGAAAAAATCCGCAACATCATCTTGATTAATCAAGTTCAATTCTGATGATGTTCGAACTACAATATTGGTATAGCCTTTAATTTTTAAGTTAGCCAAAATAGCACTGCCTACCATACCCCTATGACCGGCAACAAATATCTTTGAATTTAATTCCATTTATTTTCTTTGTAAAACTTTTCTTTTTTAAACAATTCTAAATCGGCCTCCATCATTTCTTTCACTAACATATCTAAAGTATATTTTGGTTTCCAACCTAATTTAGTAGTCGCTTTGGTATTATCACCAATCAACAAATCAACTTCTGTTGGACGGAAATAAGCGGGATCAATTTGAATCACCACCTGCCCTATTTTAAACCCAAATTCAGGATTTGACGATGATTTCACCACAGCAATTTCGTTTACATCACTACCCGAAAATTCCAATTCAACTCCTACCTCAGCAAAAGCCATGATTATAAAATCACGAACTGTAGTAGTTACTCCTGTCGAAATAACAAAATCCTCCGGTTGGTCCTGCTGCAATATCAACCACATTGCTTCAACATAATCTTTGGCATGTCCCCAATCACGTTTGGAATCAATATTCCCCATAAACAGCGTTTCTTGCATTCCCATTGCCATTTGAGCAATACCGCGAGTTATCTTTCTAGTAACAAAAGTTTCTCCTCTACGAGGGCTTTCGTGATTGAATAATATCCCATTACAAGCAAACATCGAATAGGCCTCTCTGTAATTAACCGTAATCCAATAAGCATATAGTTTGGCTACCGCATAAGGGGAACGTGGATAAAAAGGAGTCGTTTCGCGTTGTGGTACTTCCTGCACTAAACCATATAATTCAGAGGTGGAAGCTTGATAGATTTTAGTTTTTTGAGTCAACCCCAATAAACGAACTGCTTCAAGGATTCTTAAAGTCCCAATTCCATCGGCATTGGCGGTATACTCAGGCATATCAAAGCTCACTTTTACGTGGCTCATAGCTCCAAGATTATAAATTTCATCCGGTTGCGTTTCTTGAATGATTCGGATTAAATTAGTAGAATCATTCAGATCGCCATAATGCAAACGGAAATGTTGATTATCAATATGGGGATCCTCATAAATATGATCAATTCGTTGGGTATTGAATAAAGAACTTCTTCTTTTAATACCGTGAACCATATATCCTTTTGACAATAATAGTTCCGCCAAATAGGCTCCATCTTGTCCTGTTACTCCTGTTATTAAGGCTACTTTCATTTTGTATATTGCTTAAATAAAGACTGTATATTCTACAATCTAGTTATTTTTCTTTTTTGGTAAAAATATAAGAATTAATTTAGAAACGGACTTCAAAATAAACCAAGGAAATTTAAATTGCTTGATATACACTAAATCCTTCATTCTTTTATGTTGAAATTCATCGATCAAAATATAATCCTCGGCAAACAATGGAAAATACTTTTCTATCGTTGCCTTTTTTTCAAATAAAAACTTGTTATAGGTTTCCATATTGGAAGACATCCCCGTAAAATCGTAATAACAAATGATTTGATCCAGATGTAAATAAGGTTCGTTTTTAGCACAAATAGCGTAAATAAACAATTCCCAATCGGCAAAAATTTTGTATTGTTCGTTATATAAAAAGTATTTAAAAAACAAATCTCTTTTAATAAAAGCTGCCTGGTGGTTGATCCCTGAGGTATAAAAGAACGAAAAGGATAATTTTTTAGGAAAAACTTCTTCTCTTTGATAACCATCTTCTTTATAATACATTGAATTACCATAAAGCACACTTATTTCACCTGTAAAGTTTGGTGCTACATTTTTTAGAACATCAGAATTATAAAAAGAATCTCCGCTGTTCATAAAAATAAGATAGTCTCCATTGGCTGCTTTAATTCCTTTATTCAAGGCATTATAAACTCCCGAATCTTTTTCAGAAACCCAATAGGAAACTTGGGGATTACTTTCAATTAGCTCTTTACTCCCATCCGAACTCCCACCATCAATGACAATGTATTCAAACTCATTCCAAGATTGACTTTTAACACTCTCGAATGTCTTTATTAGACCTTGTTTATTGTTATAGTTGATCGTAATGATTGATAATTTCATATTTGTTGCTGTTATTTTTTCCAAAATTTAAATCGGTCTCTTTTGGCTCTTCTCGCAATTTTTTTGATTCTATAGTCCAAATTATGCTCACGACTTAAGGTAGAAAAATCGGCTTCTTTTGAAGGTAAGAAGACCGTTGGATGCACTAAATTTTTATCAAGTTCTCCATATTCTAACTCATCAAATCCATTGCTTTCAAAGGTGTGAGTAGCTGTAGCACCAAAACCAATATTGGAAATCAAATTGGCATTTGGCATTACGGACAAACCGTGATTAAACATATTGGTAATTGCCCATTGATAATCCCAAGTATCAATTTGATTATTGTGTAAACGTTCTATGATATCGTTCCAATCCTGAGCTAAAAGTTCATTGTTGAAAATGGTATTAAATGCAGCAAAGTTATCTTGTCCTCGGTATTTATTCAATTCAACATCATAATCCTTCCATGCTCTTCTCCAAGAAGCCCATCCCCAAACATGCGATAAATTGGAAAAATAATAACTGCCATCAGAGAATTTTTCCCCTTTCTGAAAATTACTACCTGCTACAAATCGGATTCGGTCATCCTCATTATAATGATGAAGCATTGCATCACAAAATCTGAAAAAATCAGGAGAAGGTAAACAATCATCTTCAAGAATAATTCCTTGTGGTTCATTTTCAAAAAACCAATCAATAGCACTTGAAATAGCGTATTTACAGCCTAAGTTTTTTTCACGAAACAAGGTTTTAACTTCACAATCCCAATCGACTGTACTAACAATTTCTTTTACTTTTTGACTGTTAATCACGTCACTTTCATTGCCTTCTCTTGCCCCATCAGCAGCTATATAAAGACTTTTTGGCTTGGCCTTACGAATGGCTTCAAAAACCTTTTCGGTCGTTGAAGGGCGGTTGAATACTAAAAATAAAACAGGAGATTGCGTTGAATACATATTTTTATATTAAAGCCTTTTTATATACTTCTAAACATTGTTGGGCTGCGTTATCCCAATTGAATTTGCTTGCTTGAGCCAATCCTTTTTGAATATATTCATCACGTAAAGATGCATCATTCAATAGTAATTCTACTTTGTTCTTCAAATCTACTGGGTTGTTCAAATCAAAATAAAATCCTGCATCGGAAGCGACTTCAGGAAAAGAACTGTGATTTCCTAAAACAATGGGACAGCTACAAGCCATAGATTCGAGTACTGGAATTCCAAAACCTTCGTAAATCGAGGGAAATACAAAACATTTGGCCTTTTGATAAAACAAGCCTAGTTCCTCCTCTTTAAAACCTTTTTGAATAATTTTATCTGAAATCTCTAATTGATTAAAAAAATCTTTTTCGTCGTTTGAAAATGCACCACCACCAGCACAAACAATCACTAAGTTGGGTTGATTTAGAAGCGTATCTTTAAGAGCCGTAACAAAGAATCTGAAATTTTTATAGTTGGCTCTATTTCCAACGAATAAAATATAATTCTCAGGTAATGCGATTTTGATTTCGGTATTAATTTTCATTGAAACCCCATGGTAGATAACATCTATCTTAGAAGCATCTATATGAGGATATATTTTTAAAATATCTTTTTTAGTGTTATTGGAAACAGCAATAATTCTAGTTGCTTTTTCCATCAACTTCTTTTTATTTGCAGAAACACTGTAGTTATTATCTTGAAAATTTTCAGGAAATAATTCATGAATCATATCATAAACAGTAAGCACAAATGGCTTATCTTTTATTTTATCTAAAAAATAATCGTCGTAATAGGTAGGAATAAATACATCATAATCCCAATTAATAAGCGTAGAATTAAAAATTTTAGCTTGATTTTTACGGATCATGGAACGAGTACTAATGCCTAATTTCAACATTATTTCCACCATCAAACAATTTCTTTTTTGTTTGGGCGTCAACAAATCACTTTCCTTCAAATAAACATTAGAGGTTTGAAATAGAGGAATATTAATGGCTTCGCTTTGGGCTAATCGAGAAAATATCTCAGTATAATATCTGGAAATACCTCCATACTTTTGATCATTAAAAATTTGCGGATCAAGTATAATTCTCATCTTACTATTTTTTACAAAGTTAATTTTATTTAAGAACTAAACTAATTTGGCAATTAACAATTTTTCAATTTTGTCCCCCTAATAGTGTGCTTTATAATTTTGGTTTAATATTTTTGTAAAAACTAAAACCTATAGAAATGAAGTCTTTACTTAAATGTAAATTTTAGTAAAACAACAAAAACTATATATGAGCATATCTTATCCGTAATTCAACCACTATGATCAACTTCTTAAACCTTCAAAAAATCAACCAACAGCATCAAGTTGCAATAGAGGCTGCCCTTTTAAAAGTAAGCCGAAGTGGTTGGTACGTTCTAGGAAATGAAGTAAGGTCATTTGAAGAAGATTTGAGTAACTATATCGGATGCAAGCACATTATAGGAGTTGCCAATGGTTTAGATGCTTTGCGATTGATATTCAGAGCCTATATCGAATTAGGAGTGATGAATGAAGGCGATGAAATTATCGTTCCCGCCAATACCTACATCGCATCTATTTTAGCCATTACTGAAAACAAATTGGTTCCCGTGTTCGTTGAACCAAATATACTTACTTACAATATCGATAGTTCTAAAATAGAAGAAAAAATCACTACCAAAACCAAAGGTATTCTTATTGTGCATTTGTATGGACAGGTTATTTTTTCGGATGAGATTCAAAATATAGCAAAGAAACACCAACTCAAAATCATTGAAGACAATGCCCAAGCCATAGGGGGCGAATGGAAAGGTATTAAATCAGGAAATCTTGGGGATGCCGCAGGATTTAGTTTTTATCCTGGAAAAAATCTTGGGGCTTTAGGGGATGGAGGAGCTGTAAGTACTAACGACCCTATTTTGGCAACTACACTTAGAGCAATTGCTAACTACGGTTCGAATACCAAATACATCAATAATTATTTAGGGATTAATTCGCGTTTAGATGAAATCCAAGCTGCCGTATTAAAAGTCAAACTTCCCTATTTGGAGGAAGAAAATAACCAACGAAGAGCCATTGCCAAAAAATATTGCATTTCAATAAATAATCCAAAAATCATTCTGCCTCAGTATCCAGAGGAAGAAAAAGAACACATTTGGCATTTATATGTAATCCGAACTGCTGACCGCAATGGATTGCAAGAGTATTTAAAACAAAATGGGATTGAAACCTTAATTCATTACCCTATTCCTCCTCATCAACAAAATTGTTATCTGGAATGGAATCATTTAACATTTGAAATCACTGAAAAAATTCATCAAGAAGTACTTAGCCTTCCTATTAGTCCTGTTTTAACGGAGGAAGAAGTGAGTAAAATAATTGAAGTGATTAATCGATATTAGCGGTGAAAACAAAAAACAAACTCAAATTCGTACGCTGTAAATGCTATTCATTAAATTTTATATAGTTTTGCAGAAATAAAAAAAACATGAATACTGAAGTTCACAATGCTTACGAAGTAATCAAAGAAGGTGGAATTATCCTTTATCCTACGGATACAGTATGGGGAATTGGCTGCGATGCAACAAATGCGGAGGCTGTTGCAAAAATCTATGCATTAAAGAAACGTGAGGAATCCAAAAGTATGATTGTACTGATGAATGGAGAGCGAATGGTGTATAATGTTTTTAAAGAAATCCCAGAAGTCGCGTGGCAAATTTTAGATGTATCCGAAAAGCCTACAACTCTTATTTTAGACAACCCTAGAAACGTTGCTCCTAATTTAATTGCTGAGGATCATACGTTAGCGGTTCGAATTGTAAAAGATTCCTTTTGCTACAAACTAATGGAACGTATGAAAAAACCTTTGGTTTCAACTTCGGCCAATCTATCTGGTATGTTTACTCCAAAAACATTTAGTGAAATCAGTCCTGAAATTATTAATGGGGTGGACTATGTAGTAAATTTAGACCGAGATAAGATTTGTAAAAATCCATCTACCATTATCAAGCTATCGTTGGACCATCAGGTAAAAATCATCAGAAAATAAATTAACGAATATCATTTGTTATATACCTATAAGGAATAACAAAACATCAACTATAAATGAGCTACAGTAAAGCACTAAACAATCCAATATTTAAGATAATAGCACAAGCGAGTAAAGAACTTCAAATCGACAGTTATGTCATTGGGGGTTTTGTACGCGATTTTTTATTAGAACGCGATTTTAAGAAAGACATAGATGTTGTTGCTGTAGGTAGTGGAATTGATTTAGCACTAAAAGTATCCGAATTACTTCCCAACAAACCTAAGGTTCAAGTTTTTAAAAACTATGGTACAGCTATGCTGCGCTATAAAGAAATCGATATAGAATTTGTTGGAGCCCGCAAAGAATCGTATACTCAGGACAGCCGCAATCCAGTGGTAGAAAACGGCAGTTTAGAAGACGACCAAAACCGTCGTGACTTTACCATTAATGCTTTGGCATTTTCCTTAAACGAAAAAGATTATGGAAATCTGGTAGATCCTTTTAATGGATTAGAAGATTTGGGAAACAAAATCATCAAAACCCCATTAAATCCTGATATTACCTATTCTGATGATCCATTGCGAATGATGCGCGCCATTCGTTTTGCCTCACAATTAAAGTTTGAAATAGAAAGCGAATCCTTAAGTGCCATTGAACGCAACAAAGAACGTATCAAAATTATTTCAGGAGAACGCATCGTAGACGAACTGAACAAAATTCTATCTACGGACAAGCCATCGATTGGATTTTTACATTTATATCAAACGGGATTATTGGAAATCATTTTACCAGAATTGACTGCTTTGAACAATGTGGAAGAAGTAGAAGGTCATACTCACAAAAACAATTTCTATCACACCTTGGAAGTAGTGGATAATATTTGCCCAAATACTGAGGATGTTTGGTTGCGATGGGCCGCTTTATTGCACGATATTGGAAAAGCTCCCACAAAGCGTTTCAGTCCAAAACAAGGCTGGACTTTTCACGGGCATGAATTTCTTGGAGGAAAAATGGCCAAGAAAATATTCGAACGTTTGCACATGCCGTTGAATCAAAAAATGAAATTTGTACAAAAAATGGTAATGATGAGCTCCCGCCCTATTGTATTGGCTCAAGACATCGTTACGGATTCAGCAGTACGCCGATTGGTTTTTGATGCTGGGGAAGATGTGGATGATTTAATGACTTTATGTGAAGCCGATATCACGACTAAAAATCCAGCTAAGTTTAAAAAATACCATAATAACTTTGATATTGTTCGCAGAAAAATTATTGAAGTTGAAGAACGCGACCATGTTCGACAATTCCAACCACCTATTTCTGGGGAAGAGATTATGGCTTTATTTGGATTAAAGCCCTCTCGTGAAATTGGAACCCTAAAAGAAGCGGTTAAAGAAGCCATTTTAGAAGGAGATATCCCAAATGAATATCAAGCAGCTTATGATTTTGTAATAGCTAAGGCAAAAAAAATGGGGTTGAATAAAATTTAAACCTATTTAGATTTAGCTCAGAGAAGATTTATTATTTTTTATATAAAAATTACTTTCTTATGAGTGCTTCCGAATTAAAATTAGATTTAATACAAGCTATAGTTGCTTCAGAAGATTTGGTACTTTTGAATTTAAATCCAACAGGATCTACTGTATATCAATTTACAAATGAGCAAACCTCTCGTGTAAATGAATCTCTTGAATAATATAAAAAAGGCAATTATATTTCTGAAAAAGATGCTGAGATTGACATTCAAAAATGGTTCGAAGAAAGAGAATAATATGGTCTGTAAATGCTATAAATAGTAGAAAAGAGATTTTCTACTATTGGAATGAGCATAATAAATCAACTGTTTACAGCAAAAAAACTACACAGGCTCTTTTTAGAAGCAATTGAAATCATTTCACTCTATCCCGAAATGTCTGTAAAAACTAATATTCCACAAATAAGATTAAAATTAGTGCGTGATTATAATATAATCTATTCCATAACTGCTTCTGACGAGCTTTTTATTATTGATATATGGGACACTCGTCAAAACCCAAAGAAATTTCCTTTGATATAAAATTGTTTTTTATTTCAAAATAATCAAAAAAACTTTACTTCTTTGGCACTTTGCAACAATACAACTTTGTAACTTTGCCACTTTGTAACTATGCCACTCTTTAAAAATGAAAAATAACAAATCAGTAATCATTTGGTTACTTTCAGGCTGTGTTTTAGTATTTGTAATGGTCGTAGTGGGAGGCATTACGCGATTAACGGGATCAGGATTATCGATGACGGACTGGCATTTGGTAACGGATACCTTCCCCCCACTTACCGAAGCCAAATGGCAAGAAACATTTGAAGCTTACAAACAATTTCCTGAGTACAAAAAAATCAACATCCACAACAATTTCACTTTACAAGATTATAAATTCATTTACTTTTGGGAATGGTTCCACCGATTTATAGCTCGTATTCTTGGGGTAGTGTTTATTATTCCTTTTATTTATTTTTTAATCAAAAAGAAATTAGATCCCGCAACTCTAAAAAAAGGATTAATCCTATTGGGAATGGGGGCGCTTCAAGGATTCTTTGGATGGTATATGGTACGTAGTGGATTAATCAACAATCCCGACGTAAGTCACTATCGATTATCCCTTCATTTGACTTTTGCATTTCTAACTTTTGCTTATACCCTTTGGGTAGCCTTGGATTTAATTTATCCAGAAAAAAATAGCATCATTCTTCCAATGCGAAAATTGGCTCGTATTACTTTAGTAGTAATTCTGATTCAAATCATCTATGGTGGCTTTGTTGCGGGATTAGACGCTGGGTTTATTCACAATCATTGGCCATTAATGAGTGATGGACAATTTTTTCACGACAGTATTTTAGTAGAAAAAAACAGTTGGTTAGCGCGTTTTACAGAAGGTAAAAGTGGCGTACAATTCGTTCACCGAACTTTAGCCTATATCGTAGTGAGTTTGATTTTGCTACTTTTCTTTAAAAGTAGAAGTCTATTACTTTCAAATACCCAAAAGAAAGGAATCTACGCCTTATTGATCATTGTTTTTATACAATTTACATTAGGTGTATTTACTTTATTATACAGTGTGCCTCTTTGGTTAGGTGTAACCCATCAAGCAGTAGCTTTCTTTTTGTTATCGGCTATGACGTATACACTTCACCGATTTAGTAAATAGAAAAAAGAGTCAAGAAGAAAGAGGAAAGATGTTTCTTTAGAAGAAAGAGAATAGACGAAATAAATTAAATTCCAATATTTAAAATTCCAAATTCCAATATATTCTGGAATTATGAGCCATTCTAAATTCCAATCCTATAAGACGCAAAGAACCTAAAACCTTTACAACCCTAAAACCTAAAACCTAAAACTTTTACAACCTAAAACCCAAAATAACTACCCCAACCAATTTTTAAAATCGTTTACTTTTTCACGACTAACAATAACTTCATCGTCTTTATAGGAAGGCAGAATTACTTTCAGTCGGGAATTGCTGTACAATTGAATTTCTTTAATCGCTTTCATCGGAATAATAAATTTTCTGGAAACCCTATAAAAGTCTTGTGGATCAAGTTCGGTTTCTAATTGTTCTAAAGTTTGATCAATTAAATAACTCCGTTGGTCAAAAGTGTACAAATAGGTTCCCTTATTTTCAGAATAAAAACACTCTACTTCTTCAATGGCAATCATTTTTAGTTGTTGACCTATCTTTATAGTAAATCGCTTTTTAAAAGTTCGATCAATAGGGTTTACCAGCATTTTTTTAATCAAATCAAAGTCTAGAGCCAAATTAGAGGTCGTCGTTGCTCGATCTTTAAATTTATGAATCGCGATTTCCAAATCTTCTTCATCGATTGGTTTGAGTAAATAATCAATACTATTTAATTTGAAAGCACGCAAAGCGTATTCATCATAAGCCGTGGTGAAAATGATAGCGCTCTTGATGTTGATTTTTTCAAATATTTCAAACGACAAGCCATCGGACAATTGAATATCCAGAAAAATCAAATCCGGATGAGGATTGTTTTCAAACCAATGAATGGACTCCTCTACAGAATGCAATAGCGTATGAACTTTCAATCCTAGTTTTTCTACTTTTCGTTGTAATAATCGAGCAGCTGGCTTTTCGTCTTCAATAATAATGATTTTCATTGTGCTTGGAGGATTAAATAATAATGTTCAAATGAATATACGATGGATTATTCGTAGCGTTTATCTTTTTCCATATATTTTCTAATCTTTTTTTCTTCCCATGAAGGTCCAAAAAAGAAATCTTTGCTAAACACTGACATTCCATGAGCCAATAATCCAATTCCCCAAAAGAATGCTGTAGCATAGGTTTGAAGTTGGAAAAACACTTCATTCGTATTGGCTTCAAATCGGCGATTGACGATTAGAAATAAATTGACAAAAACATATACTATAAAATGAACATAAAAGCCTTTGATACGCTTTACTTTTTTATAAGCCATATAATATTCCTCATTGGAAACACCGCTTTCATTTTTAAGGCTCTCGAACAGTTGTTCTCTATCTCTTCTTCTCATTTTATTTTAATTTAAAATTATTACAACATTCAACTTATCCGAATAGTATTATTTGAATCTGTTTGTTTTTTCTTTTTCCATAAACTCTTTAATCTTGCGCTCTTCCCAATCTTTCCCAAAAAAAGGAGAATATCCAAAAACTTTCATTCCGTGAAACAACACCCCTACTCCCCAACCCAACAAAGGCCAATAAAACCATAAATGAGACGGTGAAGTCAATAAATTAAGTATGAGAAAAAAACCATTAAATATCACGTAAGCAATCAAATTGCCATAAAAACCTTTGATATCGTTTACTTTTTTTCGAGCAAAATAGTAACGCTCTTCATCGTTATAATTAGTTTCCATTTTTATTAATTTAAAATTTTTAAAAAGTACGCTTTCAAATCATTCATCCAATTAATCCCAAGTATTGGTCTGTTTGTTTTTTTCTAAAATTTCTTTGATTTTTCGTTCTTCCCAATTGGAACTGTAACCGAATACTTTAAATGCGTGCATAATGATTCCAAATCCCCAACCGGCTGCGGAAAACCAAAACCATTGGAATTGGGGTGAGTATTTGAGATTGATAAATATCAGAATAGGAATGATACAGCAATAAGATATCAAATTACCATAAAATCCTTTTAATTCTTCTACTCTTTTTTTAGCTCTGAAGTAAGCCTTATCTTCGTTAAAATCCAATGTTGCTTCCATAACGCTGATTTGTTTGGTGAGTATGGGTAAATAAACTGAAAAATGAGTCGTGGTTTCTTCTATCAATACTTTTCGCTGGGTTAGAATTGCATAACGACTGACGATATTTTGTAATCCCACTCCTCTTCGATCTTGTAATACTTCTTTTTTCTGTAATACATTTTGAACAACTAGATAATTGTCTTTGACAAATATTTTGATGTGTAAAGGCTTTTGTTCACTAACGATATTGTGCTTAATCGTGTTCTCTAACAATAATTGCAAGGACAAGGGAACTACTTTGGCTTCATTATTTTCAAATTGCTCAGGTAACTCAAAGGAAATACTGTTTTCAAATCGCATTTTCAACAAATTCATATAAGTTTTAGCAAAGTTCAACTCTTCTTGAACGCTGACTAATTCCTTGTCCTTTTGTTCCAAAACATAACGGTATATTTTAGATAATGAAGTCGTAAATCGCTGTGCATTATCAGGGTTTTCTTCAATCAAAGAACTCAATACATTCAAACTATTGAATAGAAAATGAGGGTCAATTTGATTCTTCAAACTCTCGAATTTGGCATTGGCAGTACCCGCAATAATCTTTTGCTCTTTAACGCGATTCTCATTATACGCTTTATAGAAATGGAACGCATAATAGGAAATTGTGATTATAAAGGTGATAACAATTGCCAATAAAAAATTAGCTGGTTTTTCCTCGGCAAGGTATTCTTCAAACGTATGATGCTTGTAGATTACTTCTTCAAACACTCTCAACAAAAAAATAACCACTAATGATATTACAAATGAGGCCAAAAATCCAATGGTAATTCTTTTAGGAGAAAATCGATTCTCTTCAAACACTTTGTCCAAATAACAAAAGACTCCTGAATTAGCATAAGAAAGCGATAAAGTGTACAAAGTAATAAAACAAAAACTAACCAATAAATTGTAATTGATTACCAACTCACTTCCCAAAACCACATTCAATACTTGGATCACTAAAAATATGATTAGTGACAGCGCAAGGTTTTTAGGTAATTCTTTTAGGAAATGATTCATTATTCAAGTGTTTAGGGATAATTATTATTGACCGCAATTTTTTATTGCTTCCTTAGCACGATCCAATCCCCAAACAGGAGAGAAAGGGGTTTCTGGTTTAAAATTAACAAATAAATCAATGGAACGTTCTACTTCTTTACACAATAGTTTTACATCCGCTCCCGTCCATTTGGCACCTCCGATTTCAAATTCTGCTTTGCAGTAGACCACTCTTGGATTGTTTGGAGCCAGCAAACTTGCTTGCATATAAATCGCACCAATTTTTGGAGCCAAGGTCATCCCATACGTCATTGGATCAGAAGCCAACAATGCCGTTTTAGCCATCGCTTGAACCACTAATAACTCGGCATTGTTAGGCGCTTTGGCCAATTCAATATCCAATGCAGCATTGGCTTTCGCTAAAAGAGCCGATAATTTATCTTTATTCGCTGGGTTGAAAGCCTCAGTAGTATTGATTAAGGCTACATAATAATTCGGAAGCCAATTGTCTTTTTCAGCCGCTGCTATACGCTCAAATAAAGCCGTTGCATCAGCACTTTTGCCTTCTTTCCAAAGCCCTAAAGCTTTGCCCATTCCTTGTTCGTAAGGTGATTGTGCCAGAGCTATCGCTCCAACAAATAATAACATCGCAGTAAATAATTTTGTTTTCATATAATTGAGGTTTTAGGTTTATTTTTAGGTTGTAGGTTATTTTAGGTTGTAGGTTATAGGTTCTGTGTGTCTTCTAGGAACGGAATTTCAGAATATATTGGAATTTGGAATTTAAAATATTGGAATTTAATTTATTTCTTCTATCTCCCTAACTCAATCACAATCTCCTTATTGGAATCTAGTGTAAACTTGGCATCAATATATTTAGGCGGTCCCATTTTTCCTTTGGCATTATTGGAGCAAGCAAAAGGTTCTTTAGGGATTCCAAACATCCCTTTTTCTAATACACCACTATTATTTTCGTCGTGATAGAGCGAAATAGCATATTCTCCTTTTGGAAGATCTTTAAAAAATACCGTTGCTTTCAAATCGCTAATCTTTGAATCGAGACTTAAATAGGTTTCTTTTAAAAAAGTTCCTTCGTTATTATAAAGTCCCACTTTCAACTTGCCATCATTTGTTTTAAAGCCAGATACATTCACTGTTAAGGATACATTTTGTGCCGAAAGCCATTGTGTGGCTAAAATTACTAAAGTAAAAATTATTTTGTTCATCGGATTTCATATTTATTATTGGTGAGGTAAAAGTACTTCTGAGCAAATTGCTGTACAATTTATACTTACCGAACTGTATTTTTTTAAGGATGAATTGTATTATAGATTTTTCAACTGATTCTCCTTTTTATTATCGCTAATCGTCCAAAAGAATCCAACAAAAAAGAAACGATCGGCTGTTGGAGTGATGGCTCTACTGTTGTAAACGCCATTGACATCAGCGGTTGTAGCATATTCATAGCCGTACACATTTTTAGTACCCATGATATTCGTCACTGAGAAATACAAAATCTTTTGTTGTGAAAGCAAATACGCCCAATTAAAACTCAAATTGTTATACGCTTTTGTTTTACCATTCATAAACAAGGTTTGATTTGGATCATTATAAGGACGGCCTGAATTATAAGTATGTGAAAATCCAATTTGTGATTTCCAACTTTCAATCCAATACTTTGTCACTACCGAAATATTGTTTTTAGCCACAAAACTTGGCGTTACTTTACTCGTATAATTGATATAATCCCTTTGGGTATCGATATAGGAATAGGAAACCCAATATTCCAGATTTTTAATCGATTTATTATCCCTCCAAAACAAATCCAATCCTTGGGCATAACCCGATCCATTACTGTTGAACTGCGAATTATAGACAATAGTAGGTGTATTGTATTTGACCAAATTAGCATAATCTTTATAATACAATTCTGCGCGGAAAGTGCGTTTGTTACTATTGTATTGGTAATTCAGAATATAGTGTGAGGCCCTTTGATTATTAAATTCAGCACTGTACTTCAAATACGCTTGGCCAGGTGCTTGATCAAATACACCATAAGCTAAGGAAAACTGACTGTTTTTACTCACTTTATAAGCCAATGACATACGCGGAGAAAAGGCATTTTTATGTATATAATCGTTTGTAGAAGCGCGGAAACCGGCTTTGGCAGCTAATTTTTTGGAAAAGAAAATATCCGATTCAATAAAAGCCGCCGCAATATTCGAATGGTAACCATCTTGCAATTGTGGCCCTTGAAATACATTGTAGTTCTCCCCAAATTGAGTCACAAAATAATCCGCTCCCAAGGCTAATTTGATTCTGTCAGAAAAACTTTTTTTGATTTTTGCTTTAAAATGAGAAGCATGCTCTGTATTGTGCAATACATCGTCATTCAAATTGATTTTATTTTCCCCTATGGCATAACTCAATCCAGTAAAAAACTGCCAATTAGCGCCCAACGTCACTTTATAAGAAGAATTCAAATAAAAATTATTGTTGTGCAAATCTGTTCGAGTGATATATGGAGCATTTACAGTTTCTTGATTCAAATCGAATTGCGAGGCATCAAAGGCAGCATACAACTTGAAGAGTCCGCGCTCAAATTGATGTCGGTAAACCGATTCTCCTGAAAGCGATTGAAACGGCTTATTCCATTTTACATTTTGAGGAATCATTGCTTGATAAGGCTCCAAATTCATATAGGCCGTATTGACCGTAAGCGAATTCTTATTCCATTTTTGGGTATTGGCCAATCCCAATCCTACAGTCATCATTGATATTTGAGTGCTTTCCTGAACCGGTTCATCAATGGTATTCAATAACAATACGCTGGATAATGCTTCTCCATATTCGGCTGAATAACCTCCGGTAGAGAACGACATCCCGCTAAAAAGGAAGGGAGAAAATCGTCCGCGAGTAGGAACATTTTGAGCAGAAGCGCCATACGGTTGCGCCACTCTTATACCGTCCACATAAGTTTGCGTTTCGTCCGATTCACCACCACGAACAAACAATCGGCCGCTTTCCCCTACAGTACTCGTCCCTGGAAGTGTTTGCAAAGCGGCGACAATATTCGCATTAGAGCCTGCAGTAGTCACAATATCCAAGGGTTTCAACACCGTAACCTTTGCTTTGTCGCCCGCTTCAAAGGTTCCTGCATTAATCACCACGGCATCCAAAGTATTGACACTCTCTTTTAATTTTACCATCATTGCTTGTTGCTGCTTTTCAACAACAAAAGGAATTTTAGCCGTTTCATAGGAAAGGAAAGTAACCACTAAGGTTTGAGCACCTTTAGCCGTGGTCGTAAAGCTAAATTCTCCTTTGTCATCAGAAGTCGCTCCATCATACGTCCCATCAATATATATGTTAGCACCCATCAAAGGCAGATTTTTGTGGTCAACTACCTTACCGTTAAGTTTTGTTTGTGAAAAAGTAACCGCCGTTAATAGTACCATTAAAGAAGTAAAAAGTGTTTTCATCGGATCATAATTTGATGCTGCAAAACTGCTGCAATTTGTAAAAATAAAAAATTCTGAATGACTGAACCGTCAATTTTATAGGATGAATTGTAAATGAATTTGTATTTTTGATTTTATAAAATAGTTTTTATGAAAAAAATACTACTGTGCTTACTCCTTATAAGCGGAAGCCTTTGGGCACAAAAAGAGAGCAAACAATTCAATGAAAAGCTTGCCAAATCATTAAACGCCGATAAATACGGTATGCGGAATTATGTATTTTGCTTGTTAAAAACAGGGAGCAATACCGAGGCTACTTCAGAAGAAAAAGCAGTCATTTTCAAAGGACACATGGCTAATATTGAGCGATTGAGTAAAGAGGGAAAACTAATTGTTGCTGGTCCTTTTTTGGGAAATAGTATCAATTACCGCGGATTGTTCATCTTTAATGTGGAAACTGTTGAGGAAGCCCAAGCCTTAGTCAATACCGATCCCGCGGTACAAGCCAAAATTTTTGAAGCCGAATTAACACCTTGGTATGGCAGTGCTGCCCTGCAAGAAATCCCGCATATTCACGAGCAAATTACCACTACTAAATTCTAATAAAAGCCTAACCTTATGTTTCGAAAAATCTATGTTGTAATAATTCTCTTAGGGGTTCATTTTGGATTCAGTCAAACGTATTACAATCAGTTTATTGATTTATTTCAAAAACATTACGATGCCCAAAAAATTGAACATTTGCTGACCGAATGGCATCAAAAAGATGCCAAGGACATTCAATATTATATCGCAGGCTATAATTTTTATTTAAAAGAATCCAAAAAAGAAATTCTTCGATTAGATACTAAAGGAACGAATGACGGTGAACAATTAGTCCTCAAGGATTCATTGAACAAAACCGCTGGTTATATGTATTCCGAAATAGTTAAAGATGATGCTGTTTTCGCAAAATCACAAGCACTAATTGATGAAGGCATCAAACTGTATCCAAAACGTTTGGATTTGCGATTTGGAAAAATATATGCTTTGGGCGATGCCAAAAAATACGACGCTTTTACGAATGAGATTTTAAATGTAATTCAGTTGACCAAGACGAATAACTTTGATTGGCTTTGGGAAGATAATAAACCGTTAGAAGATGCTATTAATTTTTTCAAAAGTGCCATTCAAGACTATGAAAACACTTTATTCAACGAGCGACAAGATGCACAATTTAAGAAAGTAGCTTTAGCGATGAGAGATTTTTTCCCTGACGACCCTATTGCTCTTTCCACACTTGGCAGCAGTTATTTAATTGAAGGTAATTATCCCGAAGCGCTGCAATTATTTATCAAAGCAATTCAACTAAGTCCCGACGATACCATCATTATGAACAACCTGGGTGAAACTTATGCTCGATTGAAAGATTATGACAATGCCAAAAAATATTTCAGCAAGATGATTGCCATAGGAGATGAGGAAACGAAAAAGTATGCGGAAGCAAAACTGAAAAAGCTGGAGGAAAATCTTATCAACAAAAAGTAATTCACAATTCGTTTTTCACAATTAAATTTTACCTTTGGCACTTTATTAAAATAAGAATTATGGTTTATAAATTTAGAGTAATTCTCGATGCAGAAGAAGATGTTTTTAGAGATATTGCAATACTTGAAGAGGACACTTTAGAAGATTTACACAATGCTATTGTGAATGCATTTGGATTTGACGGCTTAGAAGTCGCTTCATTTTATACTTGTGATGACACTTGGAATCAAGAAGATGAAATCCCAATGTTCGACACGGGTGATATTCCTGGAGAAATCAAAATCATGAGTGATTATTCCTTATCGGATATTTTAGATACGGACAATACAAAAATTATTTACGTATACGATTTTATCAATATGTGGACTTTCCTAGTGGAATTGGCCGCTGTTGAGGACATTGCTGCAGGAGCTGTATATCCAGAAACGCTTTTCTCTCATGGCGAAATGCCTGCTGAAGCGGTTGAAAAACAATTTGAAGCGGAACACGATGATTACTACTCTGAATTTGAAGACGATTTGGATGAAGATGATTTGGATGCTTTTGGAAATGAAGACCATTTTGAAGATTACGGTTTTGAAGAAAACTGGAATTAAGCAAAACCAATAGCAAATCATTTATTTCGCTCTTTAGCGTTCCTAAAATAAATTAGCGATTGGAGTGCTTGAACTCAATCCAATTCGCAATACAAACCCAAAATAAACAAAACGAATTAAACCTTAGAAAAAGGTGGATTTGAATTGATAAAGGGAGTCTTTCTCTAGTGAAAGTATCCGGAACAATACGATTCCAACTTGGCCTTAGCAACTCAAAATATGATAAATTTATTCAACGCTCACATCGAAAATCTTTCTATTCATAGAGTAGGAAACAAAAGCCGTAATGAAGCCATCTTCTTATCGGATACACCCTATGGATTAAACGACGAAATTGTTCCTCTTTTGAAAGAATACTTCTTTAAATCGTTCCGCGAGAAGGAAGAGAATTATTTTCAATTTGCTCACGATGTGGATTTGGAATACAATGAAATGTTCAATCTAGCGACTGAAATATTCACCAATCCTAGTGAAGTACACAATATATCTAAAAAAATCACCAACCACCTTTTTGAGCAATCCAATCACCCGCACATCAAAAACGGTGAAGTGTATATAGCCTACATTTCAAATGTATCAATTGACAACAATGTTGTGGATGCGATTGGCGTTTTCAAAAGCGAAATCAAAACTGATTTTATGCAGTTTGAAGAAAAAGGCAGCAACCTTGAGATGATTTTACAACAAGGTATCAATTTGAACCGTTTGGACAAAGGTTGTTTGATTTTTAATTATAAAAAAGAAGAAGGATACAAAATCCTATCCGTGGATAGCAATCGTTATGATGCGCGTTATTGGTTAGAACATTTTCTTTCTGTAGATGCCTTTCAGGACGAAAACTTTATGACAAAAAAATACTTGAAATTCTGTCAGGAGTTTGCCAAAGAAGTAGTATTCCCTGCTGAAGACAAAAAAGAGGAAGTAATGTTTATGAATCGTGCGGTAAATCATTTTGCCAAAAACGATACTTTTGAAGAAACTGCTTTCTTGAATGAGGTGATGGAAAATCCTGATTTGATTCCTGAATTCAAAAACTATAAAGTCGACAAAGGAGAAAAATACAGTATTGAAGATGTGACCACCTTCCCTATTGCCAATGCCGCCGTAACCGACGCTCGTAAATCAATAAAAAACGTAATCAACTTAGATACGAACATCCAAATCAAATTGGATTTTATCAATCCTGAAAGCGCTGAGAAATTTGTTGAAAAAGGTTGGGATGAAGAAAAACAAATGTACTACTACCTTGTTTATTTTAACAAAGAACAAAAAAGCTAGACTTTTTTAATTAAAATATAAAGCACAGCCTTAACCGCTGTGCTTTTTTTTTATAAAAAACCCATTCTATTCACATTCCACGCCAGCGAAATTTTCCAAAAGAAGCTTCTGTCTCTTCTCCACGCCAGCGAAATTTTCTAAAGGAAGCTTCTGTCTTCTCTCCACGCCAGCGAAATTTTCTAAAGGAAGCTTCTGTCTCCACTCCACGCCAGCGAAATTTTCCGAAAGAAGCTTCTGTCTCCGCTCCACGCCAGCGAAATTTTCTAAAGGAAGCTTCTGTCTCCACGCCACGCCAGCGAAATTTTCCGAAAGAAGCTTCTGTCTCCACTCCACGCCAGCCTTTTTTTTAAAATGGATAGCCTTTTATTTTAAATGGACAGCCTTTTGTAAAAAATGGCGGGCCTTTTATTTTAAAAAAAATTAAAAAACCATAAATAAATCTCGGTTCTCAGAGTATTTCGAGTATCCTGCCAAAAAAGATCCTGTGAAAGGTATCCGATTTTGAGTCACTTGGCAAGCTCGATCTGACCATCA
>CANCJZ010000007.1 GCA_947378465.1 Flavobacteriaceae bacterium | reverse complement strand
AACCTAAAACCTTCAACTTAGAACCTACAACCTATAAAATAAACCTAGAACTTACAACCTAGAATACACAACTAAACACAACTAACTACAATGCCAAAAGACAATTCAATTAAATCGGTCCTTATTATAGGCTCAGGACCAATTGTAATCGGACAAGCCTGCGAATTTGACTACGCAGGGTCGCAATCCGCTCGTTCCATCCGTGAGGAAGGAATTGAAGTCATCTTAATCAATTCTAATCCAGCTACCATCATGACCGACCCTTCCATGGCCGATCATGTGTATTTAAAACCTTTAACGACTAAATCCATCATTGAAATCCTTAAAGCACATCCGCAAATCGATGCGGTATTGCCTACTATGGGTGGACAAACGGCTTTAAATCTGTGTTTGGAAGCAGATGAAAAAGGGATTTGGGAAGACTTTGGTGTCCGATTGATAGGGGTAGACGTTAACGCTATTAATATTACAGAAGATAGAGAGCAATTCAAACAATTACTTGAAAGAATACATATTCCTACCGCTCCTGCTAAAACAGCCACTTCGTTCCTTAAAGGAAAAGAGATTGCTCAAGAGTTTGGTTTTCCTTTAGTTATTCGTCCTTCTTTTACTTTAGGTGGTACTGGTGCTGCTTTTGTACATCGCAAAGAAGACTTTGATGACTTGCTAACTAAAGGATTAGAAGCTTCTCCTATTCACGAGGTGCTAATTGACAAAGCGCTTTTGGGTTGGAAAGAATACGAATTAGAATTACTTAGAGATCAAAATGACAACGTAGTCATTATTTGTTCTATCGAGAATATGGACCCTATGGGGATTCACACCGGAGACAGTATTACTGTAGCGCCAGCTATGACATTATCGGATACTACTTTCCAAAAAATGCGTGATATGGCCATCTTAATGATGCGTTCTATTGGGAATTTTGCTGGAGGCTGTAACGTGCAGTTTGCCGTGTCTCCTGATGAAAGAGAAGATATTGTTGCCATCGAAATCAATCCTCGTGTGTCGCGATCATCTGCCTTAGCTTCTAAAGCTACAGGTTATCCTATTGCTAAGATTGCTTCAAAATTAGCTTTGGGTTATAATTTAGATGAATTGCAAAACCAAATCACCAAATCAACTTCGGCACTTTTCGAACCGACTTTAGATTATGTGATTGTAAAAATTCCGCGTTGGAATTTTGATAAGTTTGAAGGTGCAGACCGTACCTTAGGACTTCAAATGAAATCTGTAGGAGAAGTGATGGGCATTGGACGTTCGTTCCAAGAAGCGCTTCATAAGGCTACTCAGTCGCTCGAAATCAAACGCAATGGTTTAGGAGCTGACGGTAAAGGCTATAAAAACTACGAACAGATTATCGAAAAACTAACTTTTGCAAGTTGGGATCGTGTTTTTGTAATCTATGATGCGATTCAAATGGGAATTCCTTTGAGTAGAATTCACGAGATTACCAAAATCGATATGTGGTTCTTAAAACAATACGAGGAATTGTATTTTATTGAAAGAGAAATCTCAAATTTCAAAATAGATTCTTTGCCAAAAGAGTTGTTGCTTGAAGCCAAACAAAAAGGTTATGGCGACCGACAAATTGCTCATATGCTAGGCTGTTTGGAAAGCCAAGTGTATAAGCTGCGTGAAACGATGGGGATCAACCGCGTATATAAACTAGTAGATACTTGTGCGGCTGAATTCAAAGCGCTAACACCATATTACTATTCTACCTTTGAAGCTGAAATTGAAACAGCTGACGGTAAACGCTATGTAGATAATGAAAGCGTTGTTACTGATAAAAAGAAAGTAGTCGTTCTAGGTTCGGGGCCTAACCGTATAGGTCAAGGAATTGAATTTGATTACTCTTGTGTTCACGGAGTGCTAGCCGCTAAAGAATGTGGTTATGAAACCATCATGATCAACTGTAATCCTGAAACCGTTTCTACTGATTTTGATACTGCGGACAAATTGTATTTCGAACCTGTTTTTTGGGAACATATATACGATATCATTCGTCACGAAAAACCAGAAGGAGTGATTGTTCAATTAGGAGGCCAAACCGCATTGAAGTTAGCGGAAAAACTTTCTAAATACGGAATCAAAATATTAGGAACTTCATTCGATGCGTTAGATTTAGCAGAGGACAGAGGTCGTTTCTCCGAATTGTTGACAGAATTAAATATTCCTTTCCCTAAATTTGGAATCGCTGAAAATGCAGACCAAGCTTCTGCTTTAGCAGATGTTTTAGATTTTCCTTTGTTAGTTCGTCCTTCCTATGTATTGGGAGGTCAAGGAATGAAGATTGTCATCAACAAACAAGAGTTAGAAGAGCATGTTATTGATTTATTAAAAAATATTCCTGGCAACAAATTGTTACTCGATCATTATTTAGATGGAGCTATTGAAGCCGAAGCCGATGCTATTTGCGATGGTGAGAATGTATATATTATTGGAATAATGGAGCATATTGAACCGTGCGGAATTCACTCGGGCGATTCTAATGCAACTTTACCACCATTTAATTTGGGAGAGTTTGTGATGCAACAAATTAAAGACCACACGCACAAAATCGCTTTAGCATTGCGTACCGTTGGGTTAATCAATATTCAATTCGCAATCAAAGACGATACTGTGTATATTATCGAAGCCAATCCTCGTGCTTCCAGAACTGTACCTTTTATTGCAAAAGCTTATGGAGAGCCTTATGTAAACTATGCTACTAAAGTAATGTTAGGCGAAAATAAAGTAACCGATTTTAATTTCAATCCACAATTAAAAGGATTTGCGATCAAGCAACCTGTTTTTTCTTTCAGTAAATTCAGTAATGTAAATAAAGCCTTAGGTCCAGAGATGAAATCAACCGGCGAAAGCATTCTCTTTATTGATGATTTGAAAGACGATCAATTCTATGAATTATACAGTCGAAGAAAAATGTATTTAAGTAAATAATAAAAAGTCCCGAAAGGGACTTTTTTGTTGTTAGTTATATGAATATAAAATATCAATTATCCAACATCCCAAATCCAAATTAATATTTGTCTAAAACACACCTAATTAATGGTTTCCCCTTCAAGTTGAATTTCCCTGATAAGTGTTGACTGATTTCTAATTGTTTTTGTTATACATCAATATCGGATTATAATCCGTTGCTACAATATTGGTCATCCCTACGAAATTAGTATATGGCCATAATTTCTAAATACTTCTTTTTTATCAATCTTGATTCTTCAATCCTTCTTGCTTCTTTATTCTTTCTATACTCTATTCTCTATGTTCTATTCTCTATGTCATATGTTCAATCCGCAATATCTTTCTTCTTGCCTCTTTCTTCTTTCTTCCATCAATTATCTATATTTTTTAAAAAACCAAACCTTTAATAAGTCTGCTGTGATGATATAAGCAGCTACAATGATTAACATAATTGAAAGATTTGCCCAAGGTAGAGGCGTAAGTCCTACTTCTGCAGCTAGTGGAGAGTAGGGGAGTCCGAGAGTTAATATCAATCCAAACACACTCAGAAAAAAAAGATATTTCCCTGGTTGACTCTTGAAAAAGTTTTTATGCGTTCGGATGATGAATAGAATAAACAATTCAGTTAATATCGATTCAATAAACCATCCTGTTTGGAACGCTGATTCTTTTACCTTCAGTACATACAATAAGGTCAAAAAGGTAATCACATCAAATATCGAACTGTGAATCCCAAAGACGATCATGTAATTTCTAATGAATTTCAAATCCCATTTTCCAGGTTTGTTGAGTTGTTCTTCATCAACATTGTCAGAAGCAATCGTCAAATAAGGGAAGTCAGTGATAAAGTTGGTCAAAAGAATTTGCTTTGGTAGCATAGGTAAAAAAGGGAGCATTAGGGAAGCAATGGCTACGCTAAACATATTTCCAAAAGTGGAGCCCGTATTGATGAAAATATATTTCAATGTATTTGCAAAGGTTTTTCTTCCTTCCTTGATTCCGTCTAACAATACCGATAAATCTTTTTCCATTAATACAAAATCAGCTGCTTCTCGGGCAACATCTACCGCATTTTCTACAGATATTCCAATGTCGGCTGCATTGATTGCACCCACATCATTAATTCCATCCCCCATATAAGCAACGGTAAAGTTATGGCGTAAGGCCTGAATGATATGTTCTTTTTGCTGAGGTTCCACTTCGGCAAAGATGTGAATACTCTTTACTTTTTTCTTCAAATCGTCCACGCTTAGCGCTATCAGTTCCGCTCCAGTCATTACATTAGGTTTAGTAATTCCCAACTTAAGCGCAATAGCTTTGGCTACATTCCGATTGTCGCCAGTGATGATTTTTAAACTAACATGAAGTTTTTTTAATTTTTCAATAGTATCGATGATTCCTGATTTCACAGGATCTTGTAAAAGAATAAATCCTGCAAATACCATTTTAACTTCATCTTCTTTCGTAATGTTGTTATTGCTAATCGTTTTGTAAGCCACGGCAATCACTCTCAAACCATTTACTCCAAAGGCTTCATATTGTTGGTTGATGTTTGCTATAGATTGCTCAATAGGAGTGATGTTGTTATTTTCCCCTAAAACACTTTGACAAATATTGATGATTTGCGGAAAAGCTCCTTTGCTGATTAACAATTGTTCCGTGCCAGTATCTACGGCAATACTCAATCTTTTTCGGATAAAGTCATATGGGATTTCATTCGTTTTTTTAGGCAAGGTTTTGTCCGTTAAAGGCATCGCTTTCAAAGCTTCGTCAATTGGATTGGAATAGCCACTTTCCAATGCGGCATTCCAAAAGGCCAGCTTTTTCACATAATCATTGGTCTTGCCTGAATAATCTACTATATCCTCTACGTTAATAGCTCCTTCTGTTATAGTTCCTGTTTTGTCCGTACAAAGTAAATTCACTTCTCCTAGGTTTTGTATTGACGCTAATTTTTTTACAATTACTTTCTTTTCTAACAAACGTTTCGCACCCGCACTCATTGCAATGGTGGTAATGGCAGGCAAAAGTTCAGGAGCCATCCCTACGGCTAATGCCAAAGCGAACAAAGCCGATTCAATAATACTTTTATGATTGAATAAGTTTACGGTTAAGATAAATACTGAAAGCACTAAAGTAATTTTCATCAAAAAATAACCAAAGTCCTTAATGCCTTTTTCAAAACTAGTTTCCACTTCCGTTGAGGCACTTTGAACAATATTTCCAAATAAAGTAGTATTTCCAGTATGAATCACCAATGCCTTAGCAGTACCGCTGACCACATTGGTTCCTTCCCATAAACAATTGGTTCTTTTTGAAAGCACAGTATTTTCATCAACTATTCCCACTTCTTTTCGAACAGGGTAAGACTCCCCAGTCAAACTAGCTTCATTAGTGTTGATTTCATTCGATTCCACTATCAAGCAATCTGCTGGAATCATATCGCCGGCTTTAAATAAAAGGATATCGCCAGGGACTATTTCATTACCAATAATTTGTTGAGGATTGCCATCTCGTAATACGGTACTGCGCAAAGCAATCATCGATTGTAGTTTTTCAACCGTTTTACTTGCGTTGCGTTCTTGGAAAAAACTCAACAAACCGGTTGAAAGTACTATAAAAAGAATAATAAATACATCCGAGGTATCTCCTAAAAAAGCAGAAAGAATCACAGCGCCAATAAGCAAAAGCATCAATGGACTTTTGAATTGACTACCGAAAAGAATAAGATCCTTTTCAAAGGAGGAACGAACTCTTTTGATGTTTGTAGATTGTTGAAGAATTTGGGTAGCTTCTTTTTGAGTAAGGCCGCTGAGGTTGCTTTTTAGTTGTTCCAACCAATGCGTAGTATCAAATTGCCAAAAACTAATAGGAGATTCTGATTTCATGCTTTAAGAGTAAGAAATAGTGTTTCTCAAATATAGTGAATTTTTGTGTGTAACCCGTTACATCTTTATTCGATACGGTGTTTGTTGTTTAATGAAACATTATCAACGGTCCATTCCACTTTTTTAACGAACTCGTGCTTTCGCATAGGACACTCTTTTTTATCGCATATTTTACATGAAAAGTCTAAACAACCGTCAGTATGTACCATTAGTTCCACACTATCGCCAAAATTGTCTTTTACAATTTTCTCCAATTCATCGACTTCCAAATGTCATTCGTGTATGTTGAAAAACCAAGGTATTGTCAAATGGCAGTCCAAGTGCAACGTGCCGCCGTATTTGATAAATCTCAAATTGTGCAAGTCAATCCAGTTTTCGCGTCTATTTGCTTCGCAATGTTTCACCATTTTAGATAATAATTCTTCGTCAGCCTCATCCATTATTCCTGCTATGGACGAGCGTAATATTTTATAACCAGAAAGAATAATGATTAATGAAAATAAAAAAGCGACGGCGCTATCAATCCATAAATAATGAGTAAAGTAAATCAAAATCAATCCTACTACTATCCCTAAAGTTGCATAAGTGTCGGATTGCATATGCTTGCCGGTAGCGATTAAGGCGAGGGAATTGTTTTTTTTACCACTTTTTATTGAAAAATATCCTACCGTATAATTGATGATTCCCGTGAAACCTACTAAATAAATTCCGTGGTCCAATCGTTGCAATATATGAGGATGTTTCAGGTTATTGATGGCTTCATAGATAATCACAAATCCTGATACGATCATCAGTGTTCCTTCGACGGTTGCGGATAAAAACTCAACCTTACCGTGACCATAAGGATGATTTCTGTCTTTTGGAAGCGAGGAGAGGTATAAACTGTATAATCCAATAAACCCACTGATAACATTAATCGTATACTCCAAAGCATCCGTAAGTATTGCTACTGAATTCGTGTAATACCACGCTATAAGCTTGATAAAGAAAAGTATCAGAATAACAACAGTAAGTTTCTTCTGTATATTAAAGTTCTCTTGCGACTTAAGCATTGGCTTGGATTATTTTTTTTCAAAAGTACTAAATTCTAAGAGCCTTTTTTAAGATAAAAATCAAAAAGAATAAAAAAAAATCCCAATCGAATTACTCTGATTGGGACTTTATCATTTGTTTTTATATGTTACTCTTTCGAAGCCAAATAGCGTTCTGCATCAAGTGCTGCCATACAGCCAGTACCAGCAGCAGTAATTGCTTGACGGTACACGTGGTCCGCAGCATCACCCGCAACAAACACTCCTTTTATATTCGTTTTAGAGGTTCCAGGAGTATTGACAATATATCCTGTTTCGTCCAAAGTCAGGTACTCTTTAAAAATATCGGTGTTAGGTTTGTGTCCAATAGCCACAAAGAAACCTGTTGCTGGAATGTCTTTTTCCTCTCCCGAAGTTCTATTTTTAACACGAACTCCAGTTACCAATTGGCCATCGCCTAATACTTCTTCTGTTTCAGTGTTTAATAAAATTTCAATATTTTCCGTTTTGCGCACTCTTTCTTCCATAATTCGTGAAGCTCTGAACTGCTCACTTCTCACTAGCATAGTCACTTTTTTACAAAGTTTGGACAAATAATGAGCTTCTTCACAAGCAGAATCTCCTGCTCCTACAATTACTACTTCGTGATTGCGGTAGAAAAATCCATCACAAACAGCGCAAGCTGAAACCCCACCACTCATTTTTAAGTAATGTTGTTCGGATTCTAATCCTAAATATTTTGCGGAAGCACCTGTAGAAATAATTACGGTTTCACAGTGAATTTCTTTAGTGTCATTTACCCATACTTTATGAATATCTCCTGAAAAATCAACCTTTGTAACCCAACCATCTCTAACATCTGTTCCAAAACGTTGTGCTTGTTCTTGAAGATTTACCATCATCTGAGGACCTGTGATTCCTTCAGGATTTCCAGGAAAGTTTTCTACTTCATTTGTAGTCGTTAATTGACCACCTGGCTGTGTTCCTTGGTATAATACGGGGAACATATTGGCTCTAGAGGCATAAATTGCTGCGGTATATCCCGCTGGACCAGAACCTATAATAAGGCATTTTACTTTTTCTATACTATCTGACATAATTGTTTGTTTTTAAGAAACACAAATGTAGGTTTTTCTTAAAAAATAAATAAGCAATCGCATTAGAATTAATTATTTGAAAATAAATTTCAATTATTCCCTCAAAACATTTTGCCAACTGATTTTTAGTTTTATCTTTGCACTCGCTTTCGGGGTGTAGCGTAGCCCGGTTATCGCGCCTGCTTTGGGAGCAGGAGGCCGCAGGTTCGAATCCTGCCACCCCGACAAAGTCAAACATTTATTTGTTTGACTTTTTTTTATTTAAATAAAAAAGAAATTATTTAGATAAAAGTTGGGTTCACCACCTTCCGAAGAGGAGTCTCGGACTTCGGAAGGGAACTATTGCCCTTCTGAAGAGAACTCACCACCTTCCGAAGAGGAATCTCGGACTTCGGAAGGGAACTATTGTCCTTCTGAAGGGAACTCACCTCCTTCCGAAGTGCAATTAGAAAGTTGTTTACTATTTTAATCAAGTATTTTTTATTTTAAATAAAAATAAAATCTATTAGACTAGATGATGTTTTTTATTTTAAAATGAAATAACGTCCCTAACAACTAAATAGAACAAACCTAAAACTTACAACCTAAAAAAAAACCGCTCCCTAAAGAAGCGGTATGTATTAGTCATTCATTGAGATAAGAAACTCATCATTGTTTCTAGTCCTTTTGATTTTATCATTGATGGTATCCATAGCTTCGACAGGATTCATATCTGCAAGGAACTTGCGAAGAATCCACATTCTTTGGATGGTTTTTTCGTCTAACAACAAATCATCTCTACGAGTACTAGATGACGTAAGGTCAATAGCAGGGAAGATTCTACGGTTCGCAATTTTACGATCCAATTGAAGCTCCATATTACCGGTACCTTTAAATTCCTCAAAGATAACCTCGTCCATTTTTGATCCAGTTTCAGTAAGTGCCGTAGCGATGATACTCAAAGATCCGCCGTTTTCAACATTACGAGCGGCTCCAAAGAAGCGTTTTGGTTTTTGAAGTGCGTTGGCATCCACCCCTCCACTTAATACTTTTCCAGAAGCAGGTTGTACTGTATTATAGGCTCTAGCCAAACGCGTAATCGAATCCAATAGAATTACTACATCGTGACCACATTCAACCAAACGTTTTGATTTTTCTAAAACAATATTAGCAATCTTAACGTGCTCTTGTGGTTCTCTGTCAAAGGTGGAAGCAATGACTTCACCACGAACACTGCGTTGCATATCCGTCACCTCTTCAGGACGTTCGTCAATCAAAAGTACAATTAAATATACTTCAGGATGATTGGCAGCAATGGCATTGGCAATGTCTTTTAACAACATTGTTTTACCGGTTTTTGGTTGCGCTACAATCATTCCACGTTGTCCTTTTCCAATAGGGGAAAACAAATCAATGATTCGTGTAGAAACCGTAGATTGCTTTTCGGCTAAACGGAATTTCTCTTGTGGAAACACAGGAGTTAAGTGTTCGAACGATACTCTATCGCGCACTACTTGAGGATCGTGACCGTTAATTTTTAATACTTTTACAAGAGGGAAGAATTTCTCTCCTTCTTTTGGAGGTCGAACCACTCCTTTTACAGTATCTCCAGTTTTTAAACCAAAAAGTCTGATTTGTGAAGTAGAAAGATAAATATCATCAGGGGAAGCCAAATAATTGTAATCAGAAGAACGCAAGAAACCGTAACCATCAGGCATCATTTCTAAAACGCCTTCACTTTCGATAATACCGTCAAATTCATAGTCGGCATCGCGATAGTTAGGTGTTTTTTTAGCTTTAAAGTTTGGATTTTGGTTTGGATTCTGATTTGGGTTTTGATTTGGATTACCATTTCCGTTCCCATTAGTATTCCCGTTGGTGTTGTTGTGTTTGGGTTTTGGGTTTTGATCAGCCGATTCGTTGGTTTTGTCTCCTTGATCGTCTTTGTTTTCTTCAGTAGTAGTTTCTTCTGATGCGGTTGCTTCGGCAGCTACTTTAGGTTCGAATTTCTTGTCTTTATTCTTTTCAAACTTTGGTTTTTTGACAAACTTCAAAGGTTTTTCAACTTTAGACTCTTCGGAGATGATTTCTTCTACTACAGCAGGAGCCGTAATTTCGGGTTCAGGTGCGGTAGCTATCGGTTCCTCAGAAAACAAATTGGTAACTGGTTTTGCTTTTTTGATTTTTGCATCAGGAGCTATTCGTGCTCTTTTTGATTTTTCATCTTTAGCATCAGTCTTAGGTTCAGCTTCTTTAGGAGCATTGGACTCCATAGTATCAGCTTGGTGTTTAAGGATGGCTTCGATTAAAGTCTCTTTTTTGACACCGTTAAATTTTATGGTTTTTGCCAACTTGGCAATTTCTTGAAGCTCAGTTAGCTTCATTTCTTTTAATGCAGAACTATCAAACATAAATGATTATGTATATTTTTAAAGGATGTAGTTAAATTACAATATGGGTAGTGAATTTTCTAATAAAATATCCGTGTTATTGAAGTACTTACGGATTGGTATTGCAATAATACGAATAAATTTCATTCAAGCAATAGTTTTTTATAAAAAGAAAATATATTTTTGCTACCAAATTATACAAAATGTTACAACGAATTCAAACGGTTTATTTACTTGTTGCTTTGCTTGCATCGGCAGTGCTTCCTTATTTCTTTCCATTGTGGAAAGTAGACGGGAAGGATTTCTATTTTATGAGTAAAGTTTTGTATGCTGCCTTATTTGGCTTAAGCACGGCTTTGACTTTAGTTAGCATTATTTCCTTTAAAAAAAGACAACATCAATTTGTGTTAGGCAGATTGAATATGATATTAAATTTAATTTTATTAGGATTATTTGTATATCGCTCACTAAATTTATCTGGAGAAACCCCTGCGGTTTCTGAGAAAGGTATTGGGATGTTCTTACCTATCATTTCTATCGTTATGCTGGTTTTGGCCAACAAAGCCATCAAGAAGGATGAAGATCTCGTAAAATCTGTTGACCGATTGAGATAAACCTATAAACTTAGTTTATTAGTGCGAAGAAAATCCCTTACGAAAGTTTGGGATTTTTTTGTGGAAATAAGTGGTTAGTATTCAGTATTCAGTATTCAGAGTTCAGTGATGTAGTTTGTTTTTAAACAGTGATCCGTCTTTATGTCGAACGATACTATTCGATATTCAAATAATCAAACCATATTATAATCAACTTTGGTATTCAAACTCCTACAACCTAAAACCTTCACCCCCCTAATCTCCACACGCCGCCTATTGCCTAATGCCTATTGCCTATGATTGCCTAACTCTACAATCTCCAACTTCTCAATCTTTTCGCCATTAATTTCGAATCGAAGCATGGTTCGTACTTGGTGAAAGCCATGAATACCGCAAGCGCCAGGATTCATGTGTAATAAGTTAAGCGTTTTGTCAAATTGTACTTTAAGGATGTGCGAATGCCCACAGATAAACAATTTGGGAGGATTTAATCGGAGCTCATTGCGTATGGCGGGATTGTATTTGCCAGGATAACCTCCGATATGGGTGATCCAAACATCCACTCCTTCGCATAAAAATCGGTTGTGTAGTGGGAATTCCATTCGGGCTTGCGCATCGTCGATGTTGCCGTATACGGCTCTGAGGGGTTTGATTTTTTTGAGGGTATCTGTAACGTTTAAGTCACCGATGTCTCCCGCATGCCATACTTCATCGGCTTGATTGACATATTTGAGAATGGTGTCGTCCATATGACTGTGAGTATCGGAAAGCAGCAAGATTTTTTTCATAGAGTAGGACTAAATGGACCGTGGAGCAAAGTTAATTATTTAGGGAAGTATTAACCATTTTATGAATTAAAAACTTTGTAAATTTGGCAACTGTTAACGCGTTTGACTTTTTAAGCAAACATATAAGGAGTAAACATTGAGGTATTTTATAGAATTAGCATACAAAGGGACGCAGTATCACGGTTGGCAATACCAACCCAATGCTGCATCCGTTCAAGAAACGCTCAATAGCGCCTTGACAATGTTGTTCCGAGTGCCAATTGATATAGTAGGAGCAGGTCGTACCGATGCGGGAGTTCATGCCCGACAAATGTTTGCCCACTTCGATTTGGAAACCGAAATTGATGTCTCCTATTATATTCACAAACTCAATTCCTTTTTGCCAAAGGATATCGCCATTATCGATATTCACAAAGTTCACGATGAGGCACACGCCCGTTTTGATGCCAGCAAACGCACCTATGAATATCATATTCACAGAAAGAAAGATGCTTTTGCAAGTGACGATAGCTGGTATTACAGTTTGCCATTAGATGTTAAAAAAATGAATGAGGCTTGTCAATTGCTGTTTAAATACATCGATTTTGAGTGTTTTTCTAAAACCCATACCGATGTGAATACCTTTAATTGTTCTATTTATCAAGCCCAATGGGAGCAAATAGGAGATAAGTTAATCTTTACCGTGGCAGCCGATCGTTTTTTGAGAAATATGGTGCGCGCCATAGTAGGAACGATGATTGAAATAGGAAAAGGAAAAATCAGTTTAAATGATTTTGTGACCATTATCGAAGGGAAAGACCGTTCCAAAGCTGGTTTTTCTGTTCCAGCTCACGGATTGTTTTTGACTAAAATAGAATACAGTTATATAACCAATAAAGAGTAACAACTACTCGCAATAGATGAAAGCAAAAGCCTTTGATATACGTTTGTTTAAACGCATTTTGAAATACACCAAGCCTTATAAAAACAGGTATTATGGAGTAGTGCTGTTTGCTATTTTGTTATCCGTGTTTGCCGCTTTACGACCTTATTTATTAAAAAAAACGGTCGACTTGTATGTTGAAACTAAGGACCAACAAGGTTTGTTACGTTATGTCGTATTGATGGGAGTAGTGCTGTTGATGGAAGGGATCTCGCAATTTTATTTCAGTTATTGGGCCAATTGGTTAGGGCAAGATATCATCAAGGACATTCGTATTAAATTGTTTCAACATTTGTTGAGTTTCCGAATGAAATACTTTGACAATGCTCCCGTCGGGCAATTAGTAACGCGTTCCGTTTCGGACATTGAACAAATTGCCCGTATCTTTAGTCAAGGTTTGTTTATGATTATAAGTGATTTGATGAAAATGGTGGCGGTGTTGTTTTTTATGTTTTTCATGAATTGGCATTTGTCGTGGATAGTCATTGTGGCGATGCCGATATTGTTTTATATCACTCGAATCTTTCAACAAAAAATGCAAATTGCATTTGAAGAAGTACGTACTCAAGTATCCAACCTCAATACTTTTGTGCAAGAGCGTGTGACAGGAATGAAGATCGTACAGCTTTTTAATAGAGAAGCAATTGAGTATGAAAAATTTAAAGATATCAATGGCAAGCACAATACCGCTTGGATAAAAACCATTTTTTACAACTCCATTTTCTTTCCTATTGCTGATATCATTTCGTCCCTAACGTTAGGAGCCGTGGTATTGTACGGGGGCTATAATATAATAGGAGGGGATGTAGTGACCACTAAAGGAGATTTGTTTTCCTATACAATGTTTATTGCGATGTTGTTCAATCCCTTGCGTCAGATAGCGGATAAATTTAACGAAATGCAAATGGGAATGATTGCCGCGAATCGAGTGTTTGATATTTTGGATTCCGAGGAGGATGTGCAGAGTATTGGAACAATGAAGGCGCCTCACTTTAAAGGGGGTATTCGTTTGGAAAAGGTACGTTTCAGTTATATCAACAACGAGGAAGTACTAAAAGGAATCAGTCTTGAAGTGAATCCTGGTGCAACCATCGCTATTGTTGGGGCAACGGGAGCAGGAAAATCAACTATCATCAATTTGTTGAATCGTTTTTATGAAATCAATTCAGGAGAAATCTATATTGATGATCACAATATCAAAGACTTTCAGTTGGAAAGTCTCCGCAAGCAAATCGCCATAGTATTGCAAGATGTGTTTTTGTTTGCCGATACCATCCACAATAATATTACCCTAAACCATCCCGAAATTACTAGAGAAACCGTTATCAATGCAGCTAAAAAAATCGGAGTACACGAATTCATCATGTCGCTTCCCGATGGCTATGATCATAATGTAAAAGAGCGAGGCGTGATGCTTTCCTCAGGGCAACGTCAGTTGATTGCCTTTTTACGTGCTTATGTGAGTAATCCGAGTATATTGATTTTGGATGAGGCGACTTCGTCTATAGATACGCATTCGGAGGAATTGATTCAAAAAGCAACTGAAACAATCACTCAAGGGCGCACTTCCATAGTAATTGCCCATCGATTGGCAACTGTAGTCAATGCAGACAAAATTGTGGTAATGGACAAAGGCTTGATTGTAGAGCAAGGTACACATCAAGAATTGCTGAATCGCGAGACTGGTTTTTATAAAAATTTATACGACTCTCAGTTTTCTTTAAAAAAAGAGGAAGAACAATAATCTTTTAACGTGTTTTTCCAAAAAGATACTTCTGGTGGATGGTTTTGTAGACTAATGATACTTTTTATATTTTTATAAAAAAAGAAATGCGGTCTTAGTAATTATTATTTTTTTAAAATGAAAAACATATTTTTAATTATAGTATTAGTACTAACAGTCCCAAAATCATTTGCTCAAAATACTGTCATTACAACCAGTGGAGATGTATTGCAATTGGCTATTCCCGCTGCGGCTTTCGCTTCTACATTGATTTGGAAAGAGGAGGGCACTCAGCCCACTTGGCAATTTGTCAAAGCCTACGGCTCCTCCTTTGTTATAGAACAAGCATTAAAACATATAGTCCAAAAGCCACGTCCCGATGGATCGGACAATCTTTCTTTTCCTTCAGGACATACAACAAGTGCTTTTTCAGGTGCCGCTTTTATCCAAAGAAAATACGGATGGAAGTATGGAGTTCCTTCTTATATTTTGGCTTCTTATGTAGGGTATACCCGTATTCAAGCCAAAAAACACGACGGTTGGGATGTGCTTGCAGGAGCCACAATTGGTATCGGAACAGCCTATTTATTTACCAAGCCGTATCAAAAAAAAGCAGTAGATGTATCGCTACAAAAAATCAATGGAGGTTTGATGATGCACTTTTATTATACTTTTTAGAAAAAACTAAACACGAGTACTCTACAACTTCTAAACTTTTTCCTAAATTTGCGCACGCTTAGGTTATTTTGAAATAACTTTAGTAGTGAACTGCCTTTGGGCAAATTGCATTTTTATCTTAACAAAATAAAACTTAAAAAATGAAATACGATATTATTGTTTTAGGTAGTGGTCCTGGTGGTTATGTTACTGCTATTCGTGCCTCACAGTTAGGCTTTAAAGTAGCCGTTATTGAAAAAGAAAACCTTGGTGGGATTTGCCTTAACTGGGGATGTATTCCTACTAAAGCCCTTTTGAAATCGGCTCAAGTTTTTGACTACCTTAAGCATGCTTCGGATTATGGATTGACCGTTAAGGAATTTGACAAAGACTTTAATGCTGTCGTAGCACGTTCTCGTAGCGTTGCGGATGGAATGAGCAAAGGAGTTCAATTTTTAATGAAAAAAAATAAAATCGACGTGATTGATGGTTTTGGTAAAATCAAACCAGGTAAAAAAGTCGATGTTACCGATAAAGATGGAAAAGTAACGGAATTTTCTGCAGATCATATCATTATCGCTACTGGTGCACGCTCACGCGAATTGCCTAATCTTCCTCAAGATGGAGTTAAAGTAATTGGGTACCGTCAGGCAATGACCTTGCCAACACAACCTAAAAAGTTGATTGTAGTAGGTTCTGGTGCTATTGGAGTGGAGTTCGCACATTTCTACAACTCAATGGGTACGGAAGTGACTATCGTGGAATTTATGCCAAACATCGTTCCTGTAGAAGACGAGGATATCTCTAAACAAATGGAGCGTTCTATGAAAAAAGCTGGAATAACAATTATGACGAATTCGTCAGTAGAAAGAATTGATACTACTGGTGCTGGAGTTAAGGCTTATGTTAAAACAGCTAAAGGCGAAGAGGTTCTTGAAGCAGACGTATTATTGTCGGCAGTGGGAATCAAAACAAATATCGAAAATATTGGATTAGAAGAAGTAGGTATTGCTACTGATAGAGATAAGATTTTGGTAAATGCCTATTCTCAAACTAATGTTCCTGGATATTATGCTATTGGAGATGTAACTCCTGGGCAAGCTTTGGCTCACGTTGCATCGGCTGAAGGAATCAACTGTGTTGAAAAAATTGCTGGTTTACACGTTGAACCATTGGATTATGGAAATATCCCAGGTTGTACTTATGCTACTCCTGAAATTGCTTCTGTTGGGATGACTGAAAAACAAGCAAAAGAAAAAGGATACGAATTAAAAATTGGTAAATTCCCTTTCTCCGCTTCTGGAAAAGCAAAAGCAGCAGGTACTCCTGACGGTTTTGTAAAAGTAATCTTTGATGCTAAATACGGCGAATGGTTAGGATGCCACATGATTGGTGCTGGTGTTACCGATATGATTGCTGAAGCAGTTGTTGCGCGTAAATTAGAAACAACCGGTCATGAAATCCTTAAGGCTGTTCACCCACACCCAACCATGAGTGAGGCGGTAATGGAAGCTGTTGCTGATGCTTATGGCGAAGTAATCCACTTATAAGAAGACCTTTTTTATAGATATAGAAATCCGTTTTGTGAAAGCAAAACGGATTTTTTTTGTTTGAAATAGTACAATTTTTGAATCGAAAATAAATTCATTCATCCACCACTAAAGTGGCGGGCTGTTGCATTTTGAAAATGAAATCAGTAGTTGATATTGTTAGGTTACAACATTCGTCTTTTTTTTATTACAAATTTTCTAATTTTACTTCTTACTTCTTTTTACTAATTCCAATTTGCCTTAAGCCTATTTCCTATAATCCAAAGCCTAACAATAATTTCCTCTAAGTGCACTAAATATTTTTGTAAATTAGCGGTATCATGAGCAAAAAACTAATACAATTCGATTGGGCAATTAAAAGGCTACTTAGAAATAAGGCCAACTTTGTGGTGCTTGAAGGTTTCTTAAGTGAATTGCTTTTTGAAAATATTACTATCGAACAAATATTAGAAAGTGAAAGCAATCAAGAAGAGGAAGATGATAAGTTCAATCGTGTGGATGTATTGACTAAAAATTCTAAAAACGAATTGATTATTATTGAAATTCAATCCACTTATGAGATTGATTATTTTCATAGAATGGCTTATGGATCTTCAAAAGCTATTTCTGAAAATCATAAACTAGGAGATAAATATTCAACCGTTAAAAAGATTATTTCTGTTAACATTGTATACTTTGATTTAGGTCAAGGTAAAGATTATATTTATAAAGGAAGAACTGATTTTAGAGGTTTGCATCAAAAAGATGTATTACAATTATCAGATAAGCAAAAAAAGACTTTTCTGAAAGAGGAAGTAGCAGACATTTTTCCTGAATATTATTTATTAAAAGTCAATCAATTTAAAGATATCACGAAAGATACTTTAGATGAATGGATTTATTTTTTAAAAAATAGTGAGGTAAGAGATAGTTTTAATGCCAAAGGATTACAAGAAGCCAATCAGGTTTTGGATATTATGCGACTTTCAAAAGAAGACCAATATGGCTATAATCGTTATATGGATAGTTTGAGTTTGAAAGCTAGTGAAATGTATACTCTTGAAACTGAAGTTCAATTTAAAGTTGAAGATATTGCCAAAAATGCTATCCGAAAAAACTTTGATAACCAGACCATTTTCGAATTGACAGGTTTAAGTATCGATAAAATTGAAGCCTTGCGAAAAGAAATTTAATTCATTTTGTTAATTCAAACAACAAATAATGATTTATACCTATAATAGTCCAATCGAAGCTATAGTTTCTTTAGAAACAGCATATTCTAAACAATCGTTAGAAGCAGTTTTGACCTCCAAAGATTTTAAGGTAGAAGCACAACTAATCCTTCAACAATCGGCCTATGATTATGATGATTTCGACCAAAATCTTGTTGAAGAAACTAGTAAACTCTTAGAATTGTCTCTCATTAAAAGTTTGAATGAAAATGGGTTTCCTAATTTTCAAAATGTGAGAAGGGAGTTTTCTGATGTAGAGCAAATTAATGACACCCTCTATAGTATTGAGGAAAGACTATTTTATCCAAATAATGAGGTATATATAAACAAGATTTTTTTATCCTATAAAGATTCCGTTTGGAAGGTTGCAATGATTGTGGAATGATTGGAGGAATATAATTACAGAATTTTAATTTTTATTTTAAAATGAAAACTATTTTTCTGTCGGGATTCAAGAAGAATACCAAACAATATTTAAGTAGAGTATCTAAATTCTCTGAAATATTAATTGTTATATGGTAGTGAAGACGACGATGCTATTGTTATTATGTCGATTAAAGAATAAATGCAATTGAAGAAATGGAACATTTTACTATCAACAAAAGCATATTTAAATAAACTTAAGTTTTCAATGAATCGATTGGTAAGAGGTGAAAAAGTAGGTTTTGATATTGATAAAATTTATTTTTTTTGACGTAAACATCTTTTCTCTCGCTTCGTCCATTTTGTATGATCTATTCTCTATGTTCTAAACACAAAATATTTCTTCTATCCTCTAATTTCTCTATTTTTGAATTTCAATTCATTTCCAATCATGAAAAAAACACTCCTCCTTATAGTCTTTTCCCTTTTATTCACCCAATGCAAAAAAGCAGCAGATTCTAATGATTTGTCGGCTTATCAACCCCATCCTTTTGTTGAACTCAAGCATCCCGAATGGAGCAAGAATGCCACCATTTATGAGGTCAATGTGCGTCAGTTTACTCCTGAAGGAACTTTCAAAGCTTTTGAACGTCATTTGCCGCGATTGAAAGCCATGGGAATTGACATCATTTGGTTGATGCCAATTAATCCAATCGGAATTGAAAAGCGCAAAGGAACTTTGGGTAGTGAATATTCGGTTAGGGATTATTATGGGGTGAATCCAGAGTTTGGGACTAAAGAGGATTTGAAGGCTTTGGTGAAAAAAATTCACAATATAGGAATGCACGTGATTGTGGATTGGGTTGCCAACCACTCGTCATGGGACAATCCATTGACGAAGCAACATCCGGATTGGTACTCCAAAACACCCGAGGGGAACTTTCAACCTACGCCATGGTATGATTGGGGTGATATTATCGATTTTGATTATAATAAACCCGAATTGCGCAAATACATGACTGAGGCTTTGGTGTATTGGGTAAAGGAAACCGATATTGATGGCTATCGTTGTGATGTAGCGGGCTTTATACCCGTTGATTTTTGGGAACAAGTCCGATTGGAATTGGATCAAGTAAAGCCCGTGTTCATGTTGGCCGAATGGGAATCGCGGGATTTGCATAAAAAGGCCTTTGACATGACTTATTCGTGGAGTTTGTGGGATAAAATGAAAGATGCTACAACCAATCACAAAGGAATTGGAGGCGTAATTGAATACTTAGCACACGACGAAAGCACTTTTCCAAAAGAGGCTTACCGTATGACTTTTACTGATAATCATGATAAAAACTCTTGGGAAGGCACGCCGTTTTCCAACTTTGGGGAAGGCTTAGAAGCCTCCATCGTATTGGCGGCAACCGTCAATGGAATGCCTTTAGTGTACAGTGGGCAAGAGGCGGGCTTGAACAGATCGTTGAAGTTTTTTGACAAGGATGTTATTGTTTGGAAAAAACATCCGTTTGAAGCGCTTTACACGAAATTATTTACTTTAAAACATCAAAATAAAGCCCTTTGGAACGGGAGTTACGGCGGTGAAATGATTCGGATTTTTAATGACAAACCCAATCAAGTCATTTCTTTTTCAAGAACCAAAGCAAATGATAAGGTCGTGTTGGTTATGAACTATAGTGATCAAACTGCAAAAGTCACTCTGCATTCCAAATACCAAAAGGGAAGTTATACGGATTATTTCAGCAATCAAAAAACCGACTTAGGGGAGGAAACAGCAATGGATTTAGAGCCGTGGTCCTATAAGATATTAGTTTCCAAAAAGTAATAGTGATCGAATCACTGTTAATGCCCATCAATACCACTGCTTTCAATAAAAATTTGTGTTTTTATCGCTATACGAATTTGTAGCTAGGGCAAAATATTTTATTTCAAATAGCTACAAAATTGTCAATAGAGCAATATGTTTTATTTTATCTATGTGAAAATTTGTAGATAGGACTAAACCTTTGTTTATAAGTAGCTACTAATTTGTCAATAAGGCAAAACATAAGTTCATAGCAGTATACTATTTTGTCAATAGAGTAAAACGGCTGTTAACTGCACTATATGAATTTGTCGATAGGGAAGTACGCAGTTAAGACGCGATCTTTATTTTATTTAAATAAAATAAAAAGAAATCGCTACTTCTTATGAAATTCAATTTTTTAAGAAATAACTTTGTTTTTTACACCAATAATTTTTGAAAAAAAATCAAATTTCAGTGGCAGCACTACTAAGGAAGAGTAGTTTATTTCGATGGTTTTTTAATCAATACCGCACTGTCAGTAAATTTGCGGACATCTACTTTTTGTTCACCAAATAATTGCACTTCTGATTTTCCCGAAGCTTGAATGATAGCGTTCGCTTTCACATTTACCTGCGCCGTTGTGTAGCTTTCAGTGGTCAAATCCAGGTCCTTGATGACAAGGTTTTTTCCTGAAAAGTTAGCATTGTTGTCCAAACGCAATTTCATTGCTTGTACCTCACCATCTACCGTTGCCTCTGATTTTTGATACATATCGAAAGTTAGATTAGTGGAAGTGATTAACGCTTTGATCGAGGAGTTTTTCAACAAATTGACAGTCGTATTTTCCGCTTTGATGTTGACTTCACCTTTGGATTTATCGTCGCATTGGATGGTAATGTTTTTACATTTGGCATTGATAAACAATTTGGAGTAATCGTAGTTTTTTAAAGTAATATTGTCCAACTCCAAATCGGCTAATGCGGTAATATTGGCTTCATTTCGTGCCGTAACGGAAGTGAAGTCATTGGTGTACGTTACTCGAACGCTCAATTTTTTGGCGCTTGTGATGTCCTTAGTAGTGGATAATCGAAGGATGTTGCCGCTGATGGCAATGTCAATCGCTTCGTGTAAGTTGTCATCGGCTTCGATTTCAAGTGAGTTTTCAGTTCCTTTGATTAAAAATATTTCCAAATTATCGGCTACTTCCAAAGCGTTGAACGATTCTACTTTTTTAACGGCTACAGTAACAATTTTAGAGCCTTTAATTTTTTCTTTTTTTTGAGAAAAAGATAGGGTAGTAGTTATTAAAAGGGCTATTAGAAGGATCGATTTTTTCATGGTGCGGTAATTTTAGTATTGCAAATCTAATAAAATTTTGTTCAAAATGTCACTATGCTTTTATTATAGGTATGCAAGGGTTTTTTTATAAAATAAAAAGAAATAGCTTATTGTTGTAAAATTAAAATTTTATAAAAAAAAATAAAACCTTAGAAGTAGGTATAGGAAAAAATACTTCCAACGGATAAAGTACCCTTATAATTTTTATAATCTTGTTGATACTCTGATTTTATCAAATGCCCATAAGGGTTGTAATAACTGAATGTCGTTCGGGAATCCGTAGTAGAATCGGAGTAGCTTACCGTTTTGATGATTTGCTTTTGGTCGTTGTATTCATAGTCGGTATTCATTGTGATTTTTGAGGGAATATAGCGCATTACCTCTTTTACCAATAAATTGTTTTGATAGGTATACGTAGTGGAGCTCTCGAGAACACTTTCTTTTTTGTTATTTGTTCTTGAAAATGTGTAAAAAATGAGGTGGCCCTCAGCGTCATAATCATAATGGTAGTGTTCCATTTGATTTTTGCGGTCTGTTAATTGGTTGTTTTTGTAAAATAGCGAGTCAATTTGATGATTATTTTCCCTTACCAATTGGTTATTTTTATCATTTTCAGTGAAATTTTCTATTCTTGTCAAATTATTGTCTTTGTCGTATTGGTATTCAGTCCCTCTAATTTGGAAGATTTTGTCCTTAATTATCATACAATATTCCTCCCTAATTAGGTTTTTCCCTTCATAAATAAAATTGGTATGATTGAATGGAGAATTTATCACTTTAGTAATTCTACTTTGTTTATCGTACATAAAAGTAGCGATGGGCTTTAAAGTTGAATCTTTTTGAACTTCATTCAAAGTTCCCGAAATGATTTGATGTGATTTTGGGTCAATCACTGTTTTATAGATCTTCTTTTCTTTTTTGAAATCGTATTCTATGGCTGTGCCATCACCATTGGAAATTACTTCTCGCTTAAAATTTTTGTCTGGAAGTCTTTCATTAATTTCTTCTAACAATAAATTGCCTTGATAGGTTCGTGATGTTCTTGTTCTATTGCCATCATTTTCATATTCTTCATCCATAATGACCCTACCATCGATGTCATATTTTTTGATGTATCGAAAATGCCCATCAAAATAGGTTTTCTTTTTATAAGGTTTTATTTTAAAATGCGCCAACTCGTCAAATTTTTGACTGGGATCAGGGATTTTTACCTTAGGATAGTCCTGCGCCATTGCAGTACTATTGCTGATAAAGAGGCTGATAAGAAGGTATAGACTAAGGTGTAATTTACGCATTAGGATGGAATAATCAGGTTGTGAAGGACAAAGCTAAGGTATTTTATAACAAAAAAAAACTACAGCTTGTGACTGTAGTTTGTTGTTATTTCAAATGACGAGTTATTCGGCACTCACAGTTCCCCCTGAGCTCTCGTCTTTGGTGATATTGGTAGGTTTGCCGTGATAGTTGATGGAGCTTCCGCTGCTTGCTTCGGCTTTCAAACTCACTAAGGCGTGTACTTCAGTGGAGCTCCCGCTAGTACTTTCAGAATCGACTTCATTAGCGTGCAAGTCACCAGCATCCAAATGGCTGCCACTGCTGGAAGAAGTTTCCAATTTCAAGGCTTTGCCGGATAGTTTGGTAGAACTTCCGCTGGTTGTTTCACTTTTTATATTATCGTATTCTAACAAGGCGGTGATTTCACTGCCACTGGTAGATTCCACATCCATATGAGTTCCTTTCAAGGTGTTTGTTGTTGAGATTTTTGCGCCACTCGTTGCTTCTAACTCATTAATCGTTGGAACGGTTACACGCACGGTTTCCATTTCAGCAGAATCAATATTTTCATCAGAAGTAATGACTAAAGTGCCATTTTCGACATTGGTAGTGATGTGTTTTAGTAAATTTTCATCGGCTTCCACTTCAACCGCCACTTGGTTTCCTTGAGTGATGATTACCTCGATTCCTCGATTCGCGGAAATCTTGGTGAATGTTTGGCTGATGTTACGCGTTTCTTTCTTTACATTGCCATTGCCGTCAATGCCATTTCCTAAATCCATTGAATAGCGGCAAGAGGAGAACAATAATGCGATGATGAGCATTATGATTACTTTAGTGAAAAATACTACAACCTTAATCATGATTATTTAGTTTTAGAGTTACTAACTTTTGTTTCTTTAGCAGTTGCCCCTGCTGAATTGGTTGTTACTTCTTTTTTAATAGTCGTCGAACCTTGGTCATTTGTTACAGTAGTGGATGTATTTATGATTTTTCCATTTTCTTCAATCAAGTTTGAATCAGCGTGATTCTCATAGTCATCGTTGTCATTGTTGTCCACATCGTCGTGCTCGTCCTCATTGGCAGGACAATTTAAGCATTTTATTTTAGAATCCCCCACTTTGTAAGTGTAATTGTCTGAACTATAATGTAAATTGAAATAATCATCATCGGAGTCGTCGAAATCTCTTACGCTAGCATCGGGTTTTAATAAAGTACCTTTTGGTAAATAAAGATAAATTTCAACACGTTGGTATCTGCTTTTTGAAATATCGTGGTTCAAGAAATAATTGTCCAATAGGATTTGGTTACCATTGATGGAGTAGTTGTACGCTATTTTTTCTGCCTTGTTCTTTGCATCCGCATTGGAATTTCCTTGGGCTAACTTTTCAACTTGAATATAGGCTACTTTTTCATCCGTTCTGATGATTTCAAAATGAACGTTGTTAGAGTACACTACTTGTTGGTTTTTGTCATCTTGTGTTAAATAGAAGTCTTTTCTATCGTTGATGTTTTTGGAATAATAATCGTTAAACTTGAATTTGATACTCAAAGTATCCGTAGGATTAAGAGTGATGGTTTGTTTGTTAGAAATTTTTCCGTCAAATGCATTTCTGCTGGTTTCATTAATTAAAATAGTAATTAATATTCCAATGGCAATTACCCAAACCGCTAATAGGCAATATTTAACAATAGCTCCAATGGATCTCATATTGTTTACTAATAATTTTAAACCTAGAATCAATAAGAAAAACATTGGGATTCCAAATACAAAAAAGAACAGTAAACCTTGAATCCACAATGGCGTTACAAAATCGAGTGCAGTGTGTATATGATTGAACACATATTGATTAGGTAAAGAAGATGAAAATAATAGTATCACACTGGCGATACATATTCCCAAAAGCATAATGGAAGAAAGCATTACAATGAAGGCTCCAATTATTTTTGCAAAGGCACCAAATACAGTTCCTAATATTGAACCCGCTCTGTTCCCAGCATTCACAGTAGTGGATCTAATTTGGTTTCCTACTTTGTCATAATCCACGTTTTTAATTTTGTTAGAAACGGTTTCAAACTCTTCTCTTACTTTTTTTTCTATGTTTGAAATAGTAACTGGTTCGCCAGTCATTTCTAATTTTTCTGAAGTAGTAATGGCTTCAGGAGTAGCAATCCAAAGAATCAAATAAGCTAATATTCCAGATCCACCCACCCAAGTAAACAAGATGAAAATGATTTTGATCCATACGGCATCAATTCCAAAGTAATGCCCTAAACCAGTACACACCCCTCCAATAGTAGCTCTGTTACGGTCACGGTATAATTTTTTTCTTCCAGTAAATGAAGTGGAAGTAAAGTTTTCTGTTTCAGTGCTGTCATCATCAATGCGATAGTCTTCAGGTTGCCCCATGATGGTTACCACTTCATCTACATCTTTATTGTTGATTACGTGTTTGTCGCTTTTTTGACGATCCGTAAATAGCTCCGCAACACGCATTTCGATATCTTTCATGATTTCGTCTTTGCCAGAAGCATTGTTAAGAGAACGTTTAATAGCGTCAAAATATCTTGATAGTTTTTGGTAGGCATCTTCATCGATATGAAAGAATAGGCCTCCTATATTAATGTTAACTGTTTTGTTCATGACTCTTATTTTTTGTTAGTTATGATGTTCACGGCGTCGGAAAGTTCGGTCCAAGTGCCATTCAATTCGTTTAAAAATGTTTTTCCTAATTCTGTTAATTCGTAATATTTTCGCGGTGGTCCTGAGGTTGATTCTTCCCAGCGATAGTTGAGCAAGCCGTCGTTTTTTAAACGAGTCAGTAGCGGATATACGGTTCCTTCTACTACGAGTAATTTAGCGCTTTTTAATGTGTCTAAGATTTCAGAGGTATAGGCTTCTTTTTCTTTTAAAACGGATAAGATGCAAAACTCTAACACCCCTTTGCGCATTTGAGCTTTGGTGTTTTCAATGTTCATGATTCTCTTTTGATTTTGTAATTAAACTGTTCATTTTTTGATTGTGATTGATTGTGATGATTGTTATTTGAAAAAAGGAATACTCAATGGATAGCGGTAACGTTCTCCATTCATCGCTTTTACAGCAGCGTTGATGATGATCAGTATTTCAATAAATTTTAAAATGATAAATAATCCTCCAGCGATAATTCCTATTAAAGCGATTACGGGCATGTTCCCGTGTAAAAAATGCTCTCTGATAAAATGTCTGTCGCATTCAAAATTATCTAATGGCATGTCTTTTAAAATAGTATATAAGGTTAAAGGAATACATACTGCCAATAATACTAAACTATAAAGCAATATACTTAATTGAAAATTCAAGACTTGTTTTCCATTATAGTCCACAAATTCGGAATCGTCTTTTTTAGCGCTCCAGATTAAAATTGGAAAAATGTAATTCCCAAATGGAATGCAATACTGTGTTAAAGTACTCAGGTGGATGAGTGTAGCGAAGTTTTTCTCGTTAGTAGTATACATAATACTGTTCGTTTTTTGATTGATGACGTTTGTTAATTGCCTTACTATAGATAGACTATTAATTTCTTATGCAAAGATAAAGCTAAAAGAAGGTATTATGTAAAACAAAGTACTAAATATTAACAAAACATTAACAAAAGTTGAAATGACCATACTCGTAGTATTTTTTGTATTTTTACAACAAATACAATGCTTTATGTCACTTTCTCCTTCTAAAGTAAACCTCTTTTTGTTTTTGAAATTGCCTTCTGCTTTTTGGTGTGGCGTGCGTTTGCGTTCTATTACCAAAGAAGACAGCAGAGCAACAGTAACTTTTAGATGGTTCAATCAAAATCCATTCAAGTCGATGTATTTTGCGGTGCAATCTATGGCTGCGGAATTGACTACAGGCGCTTTAGTAATGAATGCAATTAAGGAAAGTGGTCAGAATATTTCGATGTTAGTGGTAAGCAATAATGCTAGTTTTCAAAAAAAAGCCGTTGGCACAATTTCATTTACTTGTTTGGATGGCGCACCAATAGCGGCAGCTATTCAACGAACCATCACTACTGGGGAAGGACAATTGCTGTCAATGAAGTCCATTGGAAAAGATCAAAAAGGCGATCAAGTATCCGAATTCAATTTTGAATGGAGCATTAAAATCAAATCAAAATAATAATGAAACTATTAATTACGGGGGCGACAGGGCTGGTGGGAAAGAAGTTAGTAGCTTTGTTATTACAACAAGGACATAATATTCATTATTTGTCTACTTCTAAAAATAAAATACAATCCTTACCTAATTATAAAGGTTTCTATTGGGATATCCAACAAGGTGAAATTGATGCTTCTTGTATCGAAGGGGTGGAGGTGATTGTACATTTGGCAGGTGCTACTATTGCCAAGCGATGGACAAAAGCTTATAAAATAGAGATTGTTGAAAGTAGAGTGAATTCAGCGAATTTACTCTATCGCTTACTTAAGGATAGTAACCATACCGTTAAACAATTTATTAGTGCTTCAGGTACTGCGATCTATCCGGAAAGTATTGATAAGTTGTTTGACGAATCTACTGAGGAACGGGAAGAGAGTTATTTAAGTAAAGTAGTTCAGGAGTGGGAAGCGGCCGCCGACCAATTCAATAACTATAATATAAAGGTGTGTAAGTTGCGCACCGGAGTGGTGTTGGATGGCAAAGAAGGAGCACTTCCTGAAATGGCCAAGCCTATTCAAATGGGAGTTGGGGCGAATATGGGCAATGGAAAACAAATGCAATCGTGGATACATATCGACGATTTGGTTCAATTGTATTCATTTGCAATACAACAACAATTAGCAGGAGTGTATAATGCGGTAAGTCCTAATCCGGTGAGTAATGCCGTATTGACGAAAGCAATTGCTAAGGTGCTTCACAAATGGTTATTTTTGCCCAATATTCCACGCTTTATGATGGATTTGTTATTAGGGGAAATGGATTACTTATTGTTTTCAAGTAAAAATTTATCTGCTAATAAAATTCAAAAAGAAGGTTTTGTATTTCACTTCCCAAATATTGATAAAGCTTTAGAAAACATATACCAATAAAAAATGCCGTCTTTAGGACGGCATCTGAGTTATAATGGAGTGAATTAATAATTTAAACTAACCTTTAATAAGTTTATGTTTTCAAATTTAACTAATATGAAAACGAAATAATCTTAAAATTATATTAAAGTTTTTTTAATCTTAAATTTTTTCTGAATTCGCAATTATTGATTTCAATGTTGATTTATTTTTGATTTTTCAATAGATAACTAAGGGTGTTTTGTTTAAAATTTCTAGTACTTCCCACTAAAGAAACATAAAAAACTAATGACAATTTGACATTTTTAAAGAAATGGCAGTACTTTTGCAATCCAAAACCGACAAATGAATATCAAAAACATATTTAAAAATAAAACAATGAGTACTGAAAATACAGAAAAAGATCCGATTGTAGACGAAAGCACATCAGAAAACATTGTAAATGAAGTAGGTTCGGCAGATGAATTAACCGCTGAAGAACAATTGCAAGAAGAATTAGCCAAAGAAAAAGACAAGTTTCTACGTCTTTTTGCTGAATTCGAAAACTATAAAAAACGTACCTCTAAAGAACGACAAGACTTATTTAGAACTGCCAACCAGGAAGTTTTAGTGTCGATGTTGCCTGTTTTGGATGATTTTGACAGAGCGATGATTCAAATTTCAAAATCAGAAGATGAGTTGATGTTAAAAGGAGTGGAGTTGATTCACGAAAAACTAAAAAGCACCTTAGTATCCAAAGGACTTGAACAAGTAGAGTTGAAGGCAGGGGATGATTTCAATGCTGACTTTGCAGAAGCAATTACTCAAATCCCAGCTCCGTCTGAGAATTTAAAAGGGAAAATTGTTGATGTTGTTGAAAAAGGATACAAATTAGGGGATAAAATTATTCGTTTTCCAAAAGTAATTTTAGGACAATAATACTAAAGAGAAGTCAAGGCTTCTCTTTATCTTTCAATATAAATGAATCATGAAAAAAGATTTTTACGAAATATTAGGGATAAGCAAAAATGCTACTCCAGAAGAAATTAAAAAAGCTTATAGAAAAAAAGCGATTGAATTTCATCCGGATAAAAATCCAGGTAATAAAGAAGCAGAAGAGAACTTTAAAACTTGTGCCGAAGCCTATGAGGTGTTGAGTGATCCTAATAAAAAAGCCAAATACGATCAGTACGGTCATCAAGCATTTGATGGATCGGGTGGATTTGGTGGTGGTCACCATATGAATATGGATGATATCTTTAGTCAGTTTGGAGATATTTTTGGAGGCGCTTTTGGAGGCGGTGGTGGATTCAGTGGTTTCGGAGGAAACTCAGGAGGTCAACGCCGTGTGAAAGGAAGCAATCTTAGAATTAAAGTAAAACTTACTTTAGAAGAGGTGGCTAATGGAGTAGAGAAAAAAGTAAAAGTAAAACGTAAAATCCAAGCTGCTGGCGTAAAATATAAAACCTGTCCTACTTGTAATGGTCAAGGGCAAGTGTTGCGCGTTACCAATACTATTTTAGGTAGAATGCAAACAGCTACTACTTGTACTACTTGTGGTGGATCAGGTCAAACAATTGAAAGTAAACCTTCTAATGCGGATGCGCATGGAATGATCATGGAAGATGAAACTGTATCTATTAAAATTCCTGCTGGAGTTGTCGATGGAATGCAATTAAAAGTTTCAAACAAAGGAAATGATGCTCCCGGGAATGGAATTCCGGGTGATTTAATTGTTGTAATCGAAGAGTTAGAACACGAATTTTTGAAAAGAGAAGGAGAAAACTTACATTACGATTTATATATAAGCTTCCCAGAAGCTGCTTTAGGAGTTTCAAAAGAAATAGATACCGTAAGCGGAAAAGTTAGAATCAAACTGGAAGAAGGAATTCAATCGGGTAAGATTTTACGATTGAAAGGTAAAGGAATTCCAAGTCTAAATAGTTATGGTAGTGGTGATTTACTCGTTCATATCAATGTGTGGACCCCGAAAAAATTAGACAAAGAACAACGTCAATTCTTCGAAAATTCCTTGAATAATGAAAACTTTAAACCGAATCCAGAGAAGAGCGATAAATCTTTTTTTGAAAAAGTTAAAGATATGTTTTCATAATTGTAATTTTATTTCTACATTTGAATATTACTTGGAAACAGGTAATTTCTTTTTCATAGCAATTTTTCCCATCCTTGTGTCAAAATAAGGGTGGGTTTTTTGTTTTCTTTAACAACTCGTTTGTTTGAAATTGCTATTTTTACACAAATTAATCAAACAGTATGAGCATACTTGAAGTAAATAAGGTAGTAAAGCAATATGGCGATTACACTGCCCTAAATGAGGTTTCTCTTTCGGTTCCTAAAGGTAGTATTTATGGTTTGTTAGGCCCTAATGGTGCAGGGAAGACCTCCTTGATTAGAATCATCAATCAAATCACAATGCCGGATAGCGGTGAGATTATTCTTGATGGCGAAAAATTAAAACCCGAGCATGTGCAATACATTGGTTATATGCCAGAGGAAAGAGGATTGTATAAGACAATGAAAGTAGGCGAACAATGTCTGTACCTTGCGCAATTAAAAGGATTGTCCAAGCAAGAAGCCAAAAAAGAATTAGAATATTGGTTCAAGCGTTTAGAGATTCAAGGTTGGTGGGACAAGAAAATTCAAGAGCTTTCTAAAGGAATGGCGCAGAAGATTCAGTTTGTAGTGACGGTGTTACATAAACCTAAATTATTAATCTTAGACGAACCCTTTTCAGGTTTTGACCCCGTTAATGCCAATTTGATTAAAGATGAAATTATCGAGTTGAACAAACAAGGTACTTCAATTATATTTTCTACCCATCGAATGGAAAGTGTGGAAGAAATGTGTGATTATATCGCGCTTATTCATAAATCCAATAAATTAATCGAAGGAAAATTGACCGATGTCAAAAAGCAATTCCGAACTAATAGTTTTGAAGTAGGAATCCTTAGTGATAATATTGAAGGATTGATGTATGATTTAACCCAGAAATATACTGTTGGGCAAACCGATTTCAAATCACTAAATGATGAATTGAAATTAGAAATCAATTTAGGGACAGCAACGCCTAATGAATTGTTGAATGTGTTGATT
>CANCJZ010000006.1 GCA_947378465.1 Flavobacteriaceae bacterium | reverse complement strand
GTCAACACTAATCAGCGAAGTTCAGAAAGACCTAATACCTATTGCCTACTGCTTATTTCCTATTTCCTATTTCCTATTGCCTAAAATAGTTCTGATAAAAATAAATATTCTATTGTGTATGATTTATCATATGGAAAAGATTTCCGCGTGAGGGATTGCAGCGGAAATCCTTTTGTTTTTTTTCTTAAAAAAACAAAAGATTGGAGCGGAAAGCCCGACCCGAAGGGGCACGCCCCTCATATAGTTATCGTTATTTTGTATATTGTAGTTTGTATATTGTCGAGACTGTTAGTGTTTCAAATCTCAAATTCTAAATTCCAAATTCCAAATCTCAAATTCCAAATTCCAATCGTGGAAGACGCACAGAACCTACAACCTACAACCTACAACCTAAATTAAACCTACAACCTAAACAACCTACCCCACAAGATTGATGATTTTCCCTGGAACAATGATTACTTTGTTAGGAGTTCGGCCTTGCAATTGGGCTTGTGTACGTTCGTCTGCCATAACAATTGCTTCGATTTCGGGAGCAGTTAGATCGAGCGGAAGTTTGATGGTAAAGCGCATTTTTCCGTTAAAAGATACAGGGTATTCTTTTTCGCTTTCTACTAAATATTTCGCTTCAAATATTGGGAACTGTACCGTTGCAATAGACCCTGAATGTCCTAATTGGCTCCAAAGTTCTTCCGCGATATGTGGTGCATAAGGCGATAGCACTAATGCTAAAGGTTCTAAGATAGCACGGTGGTGGCATTTGAGTTGGGCCAATTCGTTCACGCAAATCATAAACTGAGACACCGAGGTATTGAAAGAGAAGTTCTCGATATCTTCGGTTACTTTTTTGATGGTTTTGTGAAGGCTTTTGTACATCTCTGCTGTTGGCTCCTCGTTAGTAACGGTACTGCCATTGTCGTCAAAGTACAGGCGCCATAGTTTTTTTAAGAATCCAGAAACTCCTGTGATTCCTGCAGTATTCCATGGTTTTGCTTGTTCTAACGGCCCAAGGAACATCTCGTACAAACGCAAGGTATCTGCACCGTATTGGCTACAAATATCATCCGGGTTCACTACATTGTATTTGGATTTGGACATCTTTTCGACTTCACGACCTACTATATATTTGCCGTTTTCCAAAATGAACTCAGCATTTTTATAATCGGAATACAACGGATGGTTTTTGAAGGCTTCGATATCCAGTTCGTTAGTTATATCATTGATTACCGCCAAGTCAACGTGGATAGGTTGCACTGCATTATCGGCAATCATCCCTTTAGAATAAAGTTTACTTGAGTCTTCACTACGGTAAACAAAAGCACTCATTCCCAAAATCATTCCTTGATTGATAAGCTTTTTAAAGGGCTCTTCGGTAGGAGCATAACCGCGGTCTTTAAGGAATTTGTTCCAAAAACGCGCGTATAAAAGGTGGCCGGTAGCGTGTTCGCTTCCTCCTATATACAGGTCTACATTTTCCCAATATTTTAAGGCATCGGCAGCCGCAAACTCGTCAGTATTATATGCGTCCATATAACGCATCCAATACCACGAACTTCCTGCCCAACCGGGCATTGTATTTAATTCTAATGGAAAAACGGTAGTGTGATTAATTAATTGGTTGCTTACTACAGTACCGCTTGCAGTATCCCAAGCCCAGGTAGTCGCATTTCCTAAAGGCGGTTGTCCGTCTTCAGTAGGCAAATACTTCTCCACTTCAGGAAGTACGATAGGCAAATGTTTGGGCTCAATCATTTGTGGCAAACCATTTACATAGTATACAGGAAATGGCTCACCCCAGTAACGTTGGCGAGAAAATACGGCATCACGCAAGCGATAGTTGGTTTTTCCTTTTCCTTGACCAATATTTTCTAAAGCTTCAATGATCTTTTTAGTTGCTTCTTTATAGCCAAGACCGTTCAGGAAATCCGAATTTACCAATTCAAATCCTCCTTTTTCTCCATAAGCCGCTTCAGAGATGTCTTGATTGAAGATATTTTTAATTGCAGGCATTCCTTCTTGACCTTTGAAGAAGTTTGCAAAAGCAAAATCTCTTTCGTCGCCACAAGGAACGGCCATTACGGCGCCTGTACCATAACCCGCCAATACATAATCGCCAATCCATACCGGTATGGCTTCTTTAGTAAAAGGATGTTCGGCAAAAGCCCCAGTAAATACCCCTGAAATGGTTTTTACATCGGCCATACGTTCGCGTTCCGATCGTTTTGCAGTTGCTTCCACATAGGCCTCCACAGCTGCTTTTTGCGCAGGAGTAGTAATTTGAGCCACCAATTCGTGTTCCGGTGCCAAAGTAATAAAGGTAACTCCAAAGATAGTATCCGGGCGAGTGGTGAAAACAGAAATCGTAGCATCAACTTCTTTAAGTTTGAAATCAACTGCTGCTCCCACTGATTTTCCAATCCAGTTGCGTTGTGATTCTTTGATGGATTCGCTCCAATCAATAGTGTCCAAACCTTGCAACAAACGTTCTGCATAAGCTGAAATACGCATGGACCATTGGGTCATTTTTTTGCGGATTACTGGATGTCCTCCACGTTCAGACACCCCGTTGATGATTTCGTCATTGGCCAAAACGGTTCCTAGCGCAGGGCACCAGTTAACTTCTGTTTCTGCCAAATAAGTCAATCGGTATTGAAGGAGTATTTTTTGTTGTTCTTCAGAAGAAAAAGCGTTCCATTGCGCAGCAGTAAAAGGGGCAATTGCCTCATCGCAAACTGCGTTCACGGTAGCGTTACCTTCGTTTTCAAATAACGCTATCAAAGTAGCTATATCTTCCGCTTGATCCGTATTGATATTGTACCAAGAATTGAACAATTGGATAAAAATCCATTGGGTATGTTTGTAATAATCGGCATTGGAAGTGCGTACTTCTCTGCTCCAATCAAAAGAAAAACCTATTCTATCCAATTGTTGACGGTAACGTGCAATGTTTTCTTTGGTAGTAGTGTCAGGATGTTGACCGGTTTGAATTGCATATTGTTCTGCTGGCAAACCAAACGAATCATATCCTTGCGGATGCAACACATTGAAACCTTTGTGACGTTTGTATCGAGCAACAATATCAGAGGCAATATATCCGAGAGGATGTCCTACGTGAAGTCCTGCTCCCGAAGGATAAGGAAACATATCTAGCACATAGTACTTTGGTTTGTCGGATTGATTGCTGGCAGCAAAGGTTTGATTATCTGCCCAGTATTGTTGCCATTTGGCTTCGATTTGTTCGTGAAAGTATTTCATTGTTCTATTGTTGTCCGTTGTTGGCAAATGAGAATCTTATTTTATAAAAAACCTAAACATAAGCAAAGGCGCGATAAATAGGGATTCCAGTTGCTGATTTGAGCGGCAAATTTACATTTATTGTCCTTAATGTCAAAAGGAAACTACTTAGAAAGCGAATTGAATTCTTCTTCGGTTACTATTTTGTTATTAAAATAATAGACAATTGTTTTTTTGTCCTTTACTTTATCATAAGAGATTCGAGGACCGTGCCATTGGTAATTTTTAAAATGCGTCTCGACCCAATCCCCATTTGGAGCATACGAGATGGTATAAATTTGTTGCCCATTATTGTCGTATTCTGAAACTCTGCTTAGGAACATATCGCCATTTTCATCGGTTGTATATTCTTTGTGAATTCCTTTACGTTGGCTTCCATTTTTATAAAAATTCTCACAGAGTTGCTTACCATTTTTATCATAGTATATTTTACTTTGAACAACCCCTTGGGCATCATAAACAAACTTACTTAAAAGTAGGCCTGCTTCATTGAATTCATTCACATAAGTACTGATTCCATTTTTATAAAAATACTCTGCTAGAACTTGATCGGATTTGCTGGAAAAATTCTTCTTTGAGGTAATCAATCCATTTTTATAAATGGAAAGAACGCTAAGTTTATCTTTGTAATAGGTCTTTGAAGCACCCTCCAAACTATCGTTCGCATAGGAAGACTCTTCCGTCAATTTCCCCATCCTATCATATTTCTTCCAAGTGCCGATTTTGTTGCCTTCTTCGTCATAATAATTTTCTATCAAAAGCTGCCCGTTATCACTAAGGATTTTATGCTCCCCAATAGGTTTCCCAAACTTATACCGACAGCTGTAAAGCAATTCTCCTTTGCCATTATAACGTTCGTACACCCCGTGAACTATACCATAATAATAATCTTGAGTTTGTAATTTCAAGCCATTACTTCCATATTCAATGGCTTTCCCGTGGATTCCATTATATTTGTAAATGGGAATTTCTTCCCGCAATTGTTCGTTTTGATAAACCTTCACTATTCCTCTACTCAAATCATTTGGAAAGATGCTAGTTGAATAGCGGTTGATGATTTTTACGGTAGGATCCAATACGCCATTGGTGTAATTGCCTTCGATATAATCGCCTTCTCTATTGGATTTGTAATAACATCGACGGACTCCGTGTTTGACATTGTTCTTATAAGTGGTCTCTAAAATCAAATTTCCATTGTAATCATAAATCTTATACACTCCATTCATCTTGCCTTTTACAAAAGGAATTTCTTGAAACACGTTACCTTCTTTGTGGTAGATGTACTTTGTCCCGTCCAAAAGTCCGTTTTTAAAGCTGGACTCTGAACGCAAGACCTTATTTTTGATTCGTACATAGGTTTGACAACTACCATTGAGTGGCGCCTTGTAGGTAGTCCCATATTCTTCATCCACAAGGTTATTACTTGGACTGATTTCACCTGGAAGAAACTCTAATTCAAAATTAAAAAACTTTTCTATGTCCGATCGATCACTGTGAAGTTCAAAAGGATTAAAGTTGTTTACTTGAGCATTCAAAAAAGGCACAAAAAAAAGGAAGCAATAAAGAGATAATTTTTTCATAGCCTAATTTTTAAAATAAAAAGTTCCGTTTTTGTTTGCATACCCCATAGGTTTTCCTTTTTCATTGATTAAAGAAAAAAGCATAATGGATTGTTGTTTTTGTTCGTTAGTCAATTCCGAGAAACCGTCTTTTTGAAAAGGATAATTAAAGTAGATTTTATCAATTGGATACGGATAAAGCGCAGGATAGATTTCTATTTTTTTGTCTCGCTCTCTAATATAAACGCCATAAAGATTTCCTTTTTTTAATTGAAGGAAAATATTACTTCCAAAATTGTTTTTCTTGGAAACAATCTCATCGTATTCAGGAGCAAGAAGTACGGTCCCATTAGGATTGATGATGCCGTATTTCCCATCGACTATGGCCGTCCATTGGTTGAGATCTTCGCCACCATAAGGGTTGTTGTCAATGATTTGGTCGTAATCAAAAGGGAATTTCATTTCCAAATCGCTGTCCATAATACTCCATTTCATTTTTTTAGTTTTCTTGTCTCTATTTCCAACTAAAAAAGATAATTTCCCTCTGAACTCCAAATGAGAAGTATATTGCTTAACGATTAAAGTGTCAAACTCACGTGCTCTGGAACTATCATCCCCAATCAATACGCCGTATTTGGATCCGTTTCTGTAGGTAATAAAGTTTTTATAATAAAAAATGGTATCTGCTTTGGTGGATTTTACTTCGGTATAGCCAATTTTGTTGAGTTTCAAATCACTGATTTTCCCTTTTAAAGGCACTTCGGTAGCTCCTTTGATTTTCGGGTTATTTCTTAAAGCAGTTTCAAAGATGATTTTAGAATTGAGCAAACTGTATTCTACCGTTTTAGAAATATATTCTTTGGGCTTTTCTTTTACAGGAACTTCATTGGGAGCAACCAAACTTGTATCTGAATCGGGAACGCCTTTGATGGCAGGACTTTCCACTATCATATCATAATCGGAGTTCAAACCAATTCTTTCTGAATAATCCTCGGAACGATTGCTGCTTCGTTTCCCCACACCTTTGCCAGATCCTGATCCATTTCCTGATCCACTGCCTCCACTGTATCCTGAAATTTCTTCTTTTGGAATAAGAATTTCAGATAATTGTTCTTTATTTAAGAGATGAATTACAACAAATTGTCCGTCTTTAATGTCAAATATTTGTTCTTGTAGCGGACTATCTGCTTTTATTTTATATCGATACTGCAGTTCCGAATGATCATAATAACTTGGATCAGAAATAGAATAATAATCTTTAAAGAGCCATTGCGTGATTTTGTTTTGCTGTACATCCCAAACCAACACGCTTTTTTTGTTGTCGCGATTGATTAATGAAAGCGTTACTAAATAATTCACTTTGGAACGCTCACTCCCCTTCTCTGTTTGAACTTTACTATAAAAAGAATGTTCTTTAAGACTGGTGAGCAATACAAAGCTGTGGTCTAAAATCTCTTTACCCGTTTGATCCGCTATATGCAATTCATATTGATTATTGACATCCTTGGTTGCAATGTATATATTTTGCTTAAAGACAATGGAAAGATATTCGGGTTTGAATACTTCAACCCCTTTAACTATAAGTCCTTTTTTCCCATTTAATTCAGTAAACAAAATCTCTTGATTGTAGCTATCATGAGTATCAAAAGTAACCGAATCATAAAGCGCAGGCAAGATCAGATTGCCCTCAACATCAGATATTCCCCATTTATTACCGTCTCGATAGGGAATAGCCAACTGTTGAGCAAAAAGGTTAACCCCTGAAAAGACTATAATAAATAAAGCTATTTTGTATTTCATCATAAAGAAATAATAAGGATGGGAAAAAATGATGCATCAAAAATACGTTTATTGTAATAAAGTCAAAACTTTAAACGTTATATTCTGTAAGAACCAAATTTCTTTTTTATTTTTACGGCTTAAATAACAATTTATGGCATCTTCTAATTTTGATAAGTTTCAAAAACGCAGGGTAATTACCTCCTATTTTTCGGTAGTATTGAGCGTATTCCTAGTATTGTTTTTACTAGGGTTATTGGGGTTGTTTGTGATAAATTCGAAACGATTATCCGACAACTTCAAAGAAGACATCGTAATGACCGTTTTCTTTAAAAACGAAGCGAACGACAGCATACTGAAAGCGTTTGAAGGAGAACTTAAATTGGCTCCGTTTGCCAAAGACTTTAAATATGTATCCAAAGAAGCGGCAGCTCGCGAACACAAAAAGGTATTTGGAGAAGATTTTATGCAATTCCTTGGAGTTAATCCTTTACAAAATTCATTTGATATCCATTTGAAAGCCGACTATGTAACCAATCCTGGGTTTTCAAAAGCAGAGCGTCAATTGCGCAAAAACACTATGGTGGGTGATATTGTGTACGACAAACAATTGATCACCTTAGTCAACGACAATGTAAAAAAGATCAGTATGTGGATTTTGATTTTTAGCGGAGTATTTGCACTTATTTCGTTTTTATTAATCAACAGTTCTTTGCGTTTGTCTATTTATGCCAATCGATTTATCATCAAAACCATGCAGATGGTGGGTGCTACTAAGGCATTTATCCGTCGCCCTTTTATCATTAGAGGCATTGTATTAGGAGTAATAGGTTCTGTTCTAGCGGTGATTGCATTAACAGGAGTATTGATTTATATTCAAACAAATTTTCCAACAATAGACATCTTTAAAGATCAACTTTTAACCATTTTAGTATTGACAGGGGTTTTGGTTCTAGGAGTAATCATCACTGGAATCAGCACCTATTTTGCAACACAACGTTTTTTAAATTTACGAACAGACGACTTATACTAAATACAGCTTCAACTCATGAAAAATAACGAAAACAAAAAAGGCTTTCTTTTTGAAAGTGAAAATTATAAAATACTATTTATCGGTATAGGGGTAATAGCTTTGGGCTTTATCCTAATGACTGGAGGAGGTAGTGATAATGCAAAAGTATTTAACGAAGCAGAATTGTTTAGCTTCAGAAGAATTCGTTTGGCTCCAACTATGGTGTTGATTGGATTTGGAATCACTATTTACTCTATCTTTAAAAATCCAACAAAAAAATAATGGATACTATTCAAGCTATCATCATTGCTATTGTAGAAGGATTGACAGAATACTTACCGGTTTCTTCTACGGCCCATATGATATTTACCAGTTCGTTCTTTGGAATTCAAGAAGATGAATTTGTAAAACTATTTCAAGTATCCATTCAGTTTGGAGCCATCTTGGCGGTAGTTGTTTTGTATTGGAAAAAGTTTTTCGACTTTACTAAAATCAATTTCTATGTAAAGTTGGCTTGTGCTGTGATGCCAGCCTTAATTTTAGGAAAATTGTTTGACGACAAAATTGACGCCATCTTAGGCAACCCTATTCCCATTGCTATTGTATTAATCGTTGGAGGATTTGTATTGCTCTTTATTGACAACGTATTCAAAAACCCTGTAATTGCTAACGAAGAAAACATCACTATTAAAAAAGCGGTGACCATTGGATTTTGGCAATGTTTAGCCATGATGCCTGGAACAAGTCGTTCTGCTGCTTCTATCATTGGAGGAATGCAACAAGGATTAACGCGTGACACCGCAGCGGAATTTTCTTTTTTCCTAGCCGTACCAACCATGTTAGCGGTAACCGTTTATTCGTTGTTCTTAAAAACCTTTGAAGTATCGCAACTAAAAGGATATGAATTGTTATTACAGTCCAAAGACAATATGAAGTTCTTCCTTTTAGGAAATGTCATTGCCTTTGTTGTGGCCATATTAGCCATTAAATTGTTTATTGGAATCATCAAAAAATACGGATTCAAACCTTGGGGATACTATCGTATCGTTGCCGGTACCGCCTTATTAATTTATTTCACCATCAACAAATAGACGCTTTTGAAAACTGCTGAAGACTTCCTAAACGGTGAGATTCTGCTGATAGATAAACCTTTAAAATGGTCGTCATTTCAAGCAGTAAACAAGCTAAAATACATCCTTAAACGCAAATACGATTTGCCTAAGAAGTTCAAAATTGGACATGCAGGCACTTTAGATCCATTGGCTACAGGACTGTTGATTATTTGCACCGGAAAATTTACCAAAAAAATTACCGAGATTCAAGCGCAAGCTAAAGAATACACAGGCACAATAACTGTTGGCGCTACTACTCCCTCATACGATTTGGAAACCGAAGTAGATGCTACTTTCCCAACAGCGCACATCACCGCGGCATTAATTCAAGCCACTACACTACAATTCTTAGGAGAAATCGATCAAAAACCTCCTGTGTTTTCCGCAATCAAAAAAGACGGTATCCGTTTGTACGAACACGCAAGAGAAGGAACCGAAGTTGTTATTGAATCGCGCAAAACCACCATATACGAGTTTGAAATTACCCGAATTGAATTGCCTGAGATTGATTTTAGAGTAAGTTGTAGCAAAGGAACTTATATTCGTTCTTTGGCGTATGATTTTGGAGTAGCCTTGCAATCAGGAGGCCACTTGACTGCTTTGAGACGCACAAAAATAGGGGAATACTCGGTGGTTAACGGCATTTCCCCTGAAGCATTTGAAGCGTCATTAGATTAGACTTTTGCAGTTGCATTTTCTAATAAAGCAATGATTTCGTTTTGAATTTCAACTCCTTTATTATTTAAATACCATTTTTGCAATTCAATTTTAGCGGTTTCATCTACAACGCCATGAGCAGCTTTGTAATCCACAATTAATTGTTTGGCGCCTGCAGGTCGTGGACCAAAGTCCGCGATAACTTCAAAGGTGTTTTTATCAATGATAATCAACTTAGGAATAGACTTCGTTCCATTGGTTAAAAACAAATTCATCAGCTCTTCTTGCTCATCTCTAAGTACAATTCGCAGTTCAATATGAGTGGATGCTTCTGCCATTTTATGAATTACAGGGGTTACTTGAGCAGCATCGCCACACCAAGTTTCCGCAATAACAATCCAAAGGAAGTCACCGTTCAATTGGGCTAAGAAATCGCCTGTTTGCTCTGTAATTTGCAAAGTTTTGTCTAAACGATGCATACGAGCTTCGTTTAATTTAGTGTAATTAATATAGTCAGGCGTTTGAATATTTCCAGAGGTTTTACCTTCAAGAGCATATTGTGCTACCAAATCTCTATACTCCTTATAAGTATAACTATGAATAAGGCTGTTTGTAATTATTGTTTTCATTTTTGTTTGTTTGTTGGGGCGAAAATACAAAAGCAAGGAATAATTCACAGTAAGAAATGTTACACAAGATGATTTTTGTTAAAAAAAAATAAAAAACTAATGTATATATTTGCAACGCAAAACAACAATGTAAAGATTGCTGTGTGCTTGCAAAACCGAAACTCCAATCGAAAAACAAAACTGTAATGAAATATAAAAGAATACTTTTAAAATTGAGCGGGGAAGCATTAATGGGAGAACGCCAATATGGAATTGACCCAAAAATACTTTCCGAATATGCAGATGAAATCAAACAATTACACGACAGAGGTGTTGAAATTGCAATTGTAATTGGCGGAGGGAACATTTTCAGAGGAGTGGCAGGAGCAAGTAATGGAATGGATAGAGTTCAAGGGGATTATATGGGAATGCTTGCAACCGTAATTAATGGTATGGCATTACAAGGAGCTTTAGAAGACAAAGGAATGTTGACTCGTTTGCAAACCGCTTTAAAAATTGAAGCGATTGCAGAACCTTATATTAAAAGAAGAGCGGTTCGTCATTTAGAAAAAGGACGTATCGTTATTTTTGGAGCAGGAACAGGAAATCCATATTTCACTACGGATACAGCAGCGGTATTGCGCGGGGTTGAAGTACATGCAGATGTTATCCTAAAAGGAACTCGCGTTGATGGGGTTTATACTGCTGATCCTGAAAAAGACAAAAACGCGGTTAAATTTGACCAAATAACTTTTGATGAAGTATTGAAAAAAGGTTTGAATGTAATGGACACTACGGCATTTACATTAAGTCAAGAAAACAAATTACCAATTGTCGTTTTTGATATGAATCAAAAAGGGAATTTATTGAAAATTTGTGAAGGAGAAAATGTAGGAACAGTGGTAACGGTATAATTCACGAACCACCTAAAATTATATAAAAATGGAAGAAATTGAATTTATTTTAGACAGCACTAAAGAAGCAATGAATGGTTCTGTAGCGCATTTAGAGAAATCCTTTTTAAACATTCGTGCAGGAAAAGCATCACCACAAATGTTAGGAAGTGTTTTTGTTGATTATTACGGTTCTCAAACACCGCTTTCTCAAATTGCAAACATCAATGTGCCTGACGCGCGTACCATCACGATACAACCTTATGAAAAAAACATGTTACAACCTATTGAAAAAGCAATTATGGTGGCTAACTTAGGTTTTAACCCAATGAATAACGGTGATATTATCATCATAAGTGTACCGCCATTAACAGAAGAGCGCCGTCGTGACTTGGTAAAACAAGCCAAACACGAAGCGGAAGAGGCAAAAATAGGTATCCGTAACCATCGTAAAGATGCGAATACAGATATTAAAAAATTAGAGAAAGAAGGGACTTCAGAAGACTCATGTAAAGTAGCAGAAGAAACAGTTCAAAAAATGACCGATGCTTTTATCAAAAAAATTGAAGAGCACTTGGTAACTAAGGAAGCTGAAATCATGAAGGTGTAACTACATCTATCATATATAAACTCGGACAATGTCCGAGTTTTTTATTTAATTAATACCGTGGAAGCTGACTAGAAAGCCAATTTATACCGCTTTTGTTAAAACATTATTAAAAGCTGCTTTCTAAATGATTTCAAAGTGGTAATTATTCCTACTTTTGCATTGCCCTTTTAATTTTAGTGGATGAAGAATTTTTGGATTATTTGTTTTTTTCTGATAAGCTCTTTGGTCTTTTCTCAAAAGACCATGCAAGGTCAAGTAATTGATTTTGACACCACCGTACCTATTGCCTTTGTCAAAATATTCTACAACAATACCGTTACTGAAACCGATTGGGAAGGAAAGTTCGACGTTGATATTATAAACGACAACAAACCTTTGCTGCTAACTTGCAAAGGGTATTACGACAAAAATTATTATTTGACCGAAGGAGCACGCACTTTGTTAATCAAACTGGTTTCCAATACATCCCTTAAAGAGAAGGACATTTACTCTGAATCACAAGTCAATGCCATCATCAAAAAGGTGATTGAAAGCAAGGACAAAAACCAACCCGAACGCGCTCTTAAATCATTTGAATACAAAAATTACGAGCACTTATTAGTTTCTGCCAATCCGGATTCTATTTCCAATAAAATTGACACTATCGTCAAACACAATTGGTTTGGTGCAGCCAAAATCAAATTAGACTCCACTAATTATAAGTTTAAAAAACTAGTTGAAAAGCAACATATTTATCAAACTGAAAAAGTGAATTTAATTCAGTTTAGTAAAAAAAACACTAAAGAAACTGTCATCGCCGCTCGAATGGCTGGATTTCAAAAACCTTTATATGAATATCTTGGGTTAAATTTAGTTTCGTATTCTCTTTATGATAATCAATTAGATATTTTGGAAATGTCCATCCACAATCCCATCTCGAGTTATGGACGGAAACTATATGTATTTAAACTAATTGATACTTTACAGATTCAAGGTCGAAATGTATATCGTATTTATTTTCAACCCAAGAAACTTCACGATAATAAACTTCGTGGACTGCTGTATATTGATGCCGAGAGCAATGCAGTTGCCAAAGCTTTTTTTAGAATTTATGGGATTGTAAACATCAATGCGCTTTATACTTTCAATTATATGAAAGACTATAATCTTTGGTTTCCGGAACAACGTAAATTCACCGTGGTTAAAGGAAATAATGCCGAAGATTTGAATATTTTAGGCGGTACTATTAAATTCACTTCGGGCTTAGAAGGCGTTTCCAAAAATGCCTCTGACCATACTTATATCAAACTGGTTTCCACTCCTTATGATATTGAAATCAATAAAGAAGTTGCTTTTAAACATCCTAAAATAAAAATTGATGTTCCCGATGTGAGTATGTCAAAACCCGACAAATACTGGAATGCTTTTAAAAAAGACACCTTAGATGTTCGAAAAATCAAAACCTACACCAGCCTAGACAGTTTGTCATTAGCGGAGAATATTGAACACAAACTCTTTTTGGGACGAAAAATATTCAATGGCTATTTTCCGGTCAACATTATTGACGTAGACTTAAGAAGCTTGGTAAAATACAACAACTTTGAAGGATTCCGTTTTGGAATTGGAGGCGTAACCAACAATAAATTATCCGAAAAATATAAGGTAAGTGTTTATGGAGCTTATGGAATAAAAGATCAAAAACTCAAGTATGGTTTTACACCTTCCTATTTACTTGATAAGGAAACCAATACTTGGGTAAGTGTGTCCTATGCCGACGATTTGAAAGAGATTGGTCAAATACAATTTGCCACAGAATCGCGAAGGTTTAAAATTTACGATCCACGACCAATTAACATCTCTACTTTTTACAATCACAAAACCTTTTCTGCTTTTATAGAAAGTAAATACATTCCTAAAACTGAAACCTATTTTGGTATTGCACGCAGTGAAGTACATCCTTTATTTGATTATACCTATTTACTAAACGACACCTCTTTTTCACAGTTTAACATTACTTCAGCTCAATTTGCCTTACAGTGGAATCCTTTTAGTAGTTATATGCAAACTTCTACTGGACGATTAGAGATTGAAAAGAAATACCCAAAATTCTCATTTCAATACACCAAATCCATTCCTAATGTTCTTGGAAACAGCTTTAACTTTTCCAAAATAGATTTTAGAGTATTTCATGAAATCCCTTACTTAACAGGACAAGTCAGCTCCTTCATTTTTCAAGGGGGGTTTGCTTTTGGAGATGTTCCTTTGACCAATCTCTACAGTGTGGCGCCTAATAATTTGAATAAAGACACACTATTAAAAAGAATCACTTTCGCAGGTAAAAATAGTTTTGAAACAATGTATTTCAATGAGTTTTTCTCCAGCAAGTACATGACTTTTCAAGCAAGACATACTTTTAACAAAGTAAAAATAGCCTACAAAATCAAACCGCTAATCTCAGTAGTTACTCGTTTAGCTTGGGGAACTATGGATCATGCCGATCGTCATATAGGATTTGAATACAAAACGCTTGACAAAGGTTATATTGAAAGTGGTGTAGAAGCCAATTCAATTTATAAAGGAATAGGATTGACTTTTTTCTACCGTTATGGACCTAATGGATTACCTAAATTTGAAGACAATTTAGCATTGAAAATCTCTTATGTATTGGACTTAGGGTTCTAAGGTTTTATAATCAAAGTAGAAGGAACGTTAGTCAACCAAATACTCTGAGAATCCACCAAGTTTTTCCAGCTTTCTAAGCTCAACATCATCAAGTCTTGTTGTGCTAAAAATCCTGCCTTCATTTCTTTTTCATCCAACAAAGCTACATTAGCGCTATAGTTGTTTTTCAATTCGGTGATGGCTTTCGCCAATTCGAAGTCCTTTTTAATTTCTTCATTAATGTCAATGATGGTGATCATCGAATTGTTATTGTAAATTAATTTTTGAGCATAATCTACTAAAAAGAGATCTTCTAAATTAAAGATAGGAACAAATACGTGATTTACAGTTTGCAAATCTTTATCTACCAAAATCCCTAAAGGTCTTTTACATTTAGAAATAATCAAACGAGTACGGTCATCAAAAGGCGAATTGACAAACAAGCCTTCTTTTCCAGTAAACTTATCCAACAATCGATCGGGATTAATAATACGAGTCGTAAACCCGAGGATTTTCCCTAAAAGCGAACCTTCAAAGATTGATTTTCCTAAACCAACCAAAATCAAATCATAATCTCCCTTCGTTGCAATATCCGCAATATCCGTTTCAATATCCACTGTAGCTTTGAAGATGGTAGATATTTCTTGATGCAATAATTCTGATTCATTTAATAAAGGGTGAAAGATTTCATTTTCATATTCTTCCAAATTATAAGCGTGCATTTCATCACTAAGAGAAAGATGTAGTGCAGTAATATTTGATTTGTCTTGTTGTTTTTTGACAAAACTATTAGCTAAACGCAATAGTGATTTCCCTTTTTCATTGTTTCCAAAGGAAATTAATATTTTGAATTGATTGTGTAAAATATCTCGCGGGATGATGACATCTTTGGTTTTGAAAACAAAATTGATAATATCAATAGCAGGCCCAGTCATAAAAGTAGTTACCAAGGCCATAATGACCATCATAGTGAATATCTTTGGGGAAAGCACCCCTAGCTCATATCCAATATTCAATACTACTAATTCCATCAACCCTCGCGTATTCATCAAGGCACCGATAGTCAAACTGTCTTTCCAATTTTGTCCCACAAATTTGGCCGCCAAGGCACTTCCAAAAAACTTCCCTACAACAGCAACAAGAATAATCAAACCAGTAACTTCCCATAAATAGGAGTCATTAATCAATCCGATTTCAGTTCGAATTCCTGTGAACACAAAGAATAATGGAAGGAAAAGAATCACGGCAATGTCCTCAACTTTTTCAATAAATACATTTCGGAACTTGGTAATATCAGGCATAATAGCACCTGTCATAAACGCGCCAAACAAAGCATGAATCCCAATAATTTCAGTCAAATAAGCCGAAGATATTAATGTTACTAAGAAAATAGCAACCACGGGTTTGCTCAAGTTTTCACTGGAAGAATACAAATCACCAATTTTCTTTAAGAAGGGTTTTACTAAAAACAACATCGTCAATACATAGGCGAAAGCCAACATAATGATATAAAGTGAGCTGGCAAAAGTACCGGCCTTTACAATTGCAATAACCGCAGCTAAGATACACCAAGCAGTGATGTCATCTGCGGCAGCACAGGTAATTACAATCGTTCCTAACTTGGTTTTGTGAATCCCTCGTTCTTGTACTATTCGAGCCAATACGGGGAAGGCGGTAATACTCATCGCAATTCCCATAAACAAACTGAACGACAGGAATTCAACACCCACAGGGGCGAATTGATCATAAATATAATAGGACAATCCAATTCCCAGGGTAAAAGGAATCACGATACTCGCATGACTGATGACAACCGCATCATTAGCTTTGTTTTTTAATACTTTCAAATCAAGCTCCATCCCAATGACAAACATAAAAAGGATCAAACCGATTTGACTTAAAATTTGCAAATTCCCCATCGAGGCATCAGGAAACAATCCCACTTGCAAATCGTGGTAATACATCCCAAATAAGGAGGGTCCAAGGGCGATACCTGCAATAATTTCCCCAATAACCGTGGGTTGACCGATCTTTCTAAAGATCCATCCAAATAATCGCGCTACTATAATGATGACAATAATTTGAAGCAACAATAACGCTAATGGATGCTCTAAATTGTGAACTATCGAAACTATAAATTGATTGAGTAAGGTGTCTTTTGAAGAGTGAGCAACTATTTCCCTTCCAATTTCGAGGGACTTACCTTTGGATACAATCCAAAACATTAAGGCTGTAAATCCACCAGTAACTCCTATATAAAAAATGGCATTCTTTAAATTCCTCATACTAATAAACGCTTTTTTAAAAGCAGTTACAAATATGAGAAATCTAAACTAGTAATTAAATATTTTTTATTAAATAATTGTCATTTTTTTAATGCAAAACGAAGATTAACTTCGACAAAAGTTTTAAATTTAACCCCTTTGGGTTTCATTGGTTTTCACTACCTTTGCGACCGTTTTTGTGTTACTAAATGAAAAAGAAAATAAAAGCCGGCTTTTGGGAATTTGTTGCAGGAATCGTACTCCGCAACAGGATTACGATTTTAGTTGTTATCTTTTTACTGACCGTTTTTCTCGCTATTCAGTGGAGAAACGTAGGTATGACTTACAATGAAGCGAATCTTTTACCAAAAAACCATCCCGCAAATAAAGACTATACGCAATTCCTAAACACTTTCGGTGAAGAAGGAAATCTGGTAGTTATTGGAGTGAAAGACAAACGTTTTTTTACCCCTAAATCCTTCGCCGCTTGGTCGGAATTGATGACATCATTAAAGTCCCATAAAGAAGTGGAACTAGTGGTTTCTGTAAATGATTTGAAAAAATTACGCAAAGACACCGTTAACGAACGCTTTGAATTGGTTCCTTTAATCGATCAGAAAAAAACAACTGACCCAACGTATTTAACGGAAATTAAAAGAGAACTTTTTAATGACCTCCCTTTCTATGAAGGATTGCTTTTCAACAAACAATCTGGTAGTATTAGAGCCGCTTTGTACATCAACAAAAAGGTGGTCAACTCCCCTATTCGAAAAGAATTCATCTTAAAAGTATTAGTTCCTGAGGTTAAAAAATACGAAGATGCCACAGGTATCGACTTGAAAGTATCGGGAATGCCTTACATACGGACCATCAATACTGACAATATGAAAGGGGAAATAGGACTGTTTATTGGAGCAGCCTTATTCATTACTTCCTTGATTTTCTTCTTATTCTTCCGCTCATTACGAGCTACCTTTATCTCCATCTGTATTTTACTGTTTGGAGTAATGTGGTCATTTGGAACTTTGGGATTATTCCATTATAAAATCACCATCTTAACAGCGATTATTCCTCCTTTAATCATTGTAATTGGAATTACGAATTGCATTTTCTTGATTAACAAATACCAGCAAGAGATCAAGAATCACGGGAATCAAGCGAAGGCTTTACAACGTGTAATCTCTAAAATTGGAGTGTCTACTTTGATGACCAATCTTACCACGGCTATTGGTTTTGCTACCTTTATGATTACGGGTAATGATTTGTTGTACGAATTTGGATTGGTAACTTCTATAAATGTAATCATCGTTTATTTGTTAACCTTAGTAGTGGTGCCAATTATTTACAGCTTTATGCCACTTCCAAAAGTGAGACACTTGAATCACTTGAGCAAAAACTATCTTTCTTCCTTATTGAACTGGGTGGAAAACTGTGTCAAATACAAACGTAAAACCATCTATATCATTTATGCTTTACTATTAGTGTTTAGTGTAATTGGGGTTTCTCGTATGAAAGTTTCTGGAAGTCTTATTGGTGAAATGCCAAAAGGCGCTTCCTTTTACAAAGACATTTTATTTTTTGAAAAAGAATTCAATGGGGTAATGCCATTGGAAATTATGATCAATACCAAAAAGAAAAAAGGTGTTATGAAAGCATCGACCATTCGAAAAATGGACGAATTGCAAAATACTATCGAAAGTATTCCTGAACTTTCCAAACCTATTTCTATTGTCAATTTGGTGAAATATTCCAAACAAGCCTACTATAATGGCAATCCTGAATTTTATGAATTGCCTACTTCTCAAGAGCAAACCTTCATCTTGGGTTATGCTAAAAATGCCACTAAAAACTCCAAAGAGAATTTAATGAAAAGTTATGTTGATTCCACAGGGCAATACGCTCGAATCACCACCTTTATGAAAGACATTGGAACCGAAGAAATGGCTAAGGTAGAAGGAAAATTGAGAGGAAAAATCAACGAAATATTCCCAAGCGATCGCTATGAAGTAACCTTAACGGGTAAAGCGTTAGTATTCCAAAAAGGAACCACTTATTTAGTAGAGAACCTTATTGAATCCTTAATCTTCGCGATATTATTGATTGCCGGATTGATGGCTTATATGTTCCGCTCTTGGAAAATGATCTTTGCATCGGTGGTGACCAACATCCTTCCGCTTTGCATCACTTCAGGATTGATGGGGTATTTTGGAATTCCATTAAAACCATCGACTATTTTAGTATTCAGTATTGCCTTTGGTATATCTGTAGACAATGCCATTCAATTTATGGCCAAATACCGACACGACCTGATTCACAATAAAGGCAAAATCAAAAAATCAGTAGTGAGCTCGCTACACGAAACAGGAGTGAGCACTTTCTATACCTCTATTGTATTGATCTTTGGATTTGCCATCTTTACCTTGTCAAGTTTTAGTGGCACTATCGCTTTAGGAGGATTAATCTCTGTTACCTTGACCTTTGCGATGTTTGCTAATTTATTAGTGCTTCCTGCCTTAGTATTGACTATGGAACGAATGAGTGGTAAAAAAGAGATCATTGACGAACCCGCCCTTAACATCCTTCGATCACACGTAGAAGAGGACGATGAGGAGGACGAAGAAAGTTCATCGATAGAAGAAAAATAAATTTATATTTGCAATAACGATTTATAACAAAACGATCCCCAAGACGTGTTCATTTAGTGTACTACTTCGAGGGCAAAATCAAAACAAAAATGAAACATACAAAAGTTAAAGACTTATTAAGCAGCACCAAAACCCTCAATGAAGTTAATGCAAAAGGGTGGGTAAGAACTTTTAGAAACAATCAATTTATCGCGTTGAACGATGGTTCAACAATCAATAATATTCAGTGTGTGGTGGATTTTGAAAACACCCCTGAAGAAACTTTAAAAAGAATCACTACAGGAGCCGCTATTTCTGTTTATGGTGAATTAGTGGAAAGCAAAGGAGCAGGTCAAAAATACGAAATCCAAGTTTCCCGTTTAGAAATTTTGGGTGATTCGGATGCGGAGAAATTCCCAATGCAACCTAAAAAACACTCTTTAGAATTCTTGCGTGAAAACGCTCATTTACGCGTGCGTACCAATGCTTTTGGTGCTATTATGCGTGTGCGTTCGGTATTAGCGCATGCCGTTCATAACTACTTTCAAGAAAAAGGATTTGTGTATGTAAACACTCCAATCATCACTGGATCGGATGCAGAAGGTGCAGGAGAAATGTTCAAAGTAACCGCCTTGCCATTTGACGGAACTCCTAGAACAGAGGAAGGAAAAGTAAACTATAAAGAAGACTTTTTTGGAAAAGAAACCAACTTAACGGTATCGGGTCAATTAGAAGCAGAAACCTATGCTATGGCCTTAGGTCAAGTGTATACTTTTGGACCTACGTTCCGTGCGGAAAACTCAAATACTTCACGTCACTTAGCCGAATTTTGGATGATTGAACCAGAAGTTGCCTTCAATGATTTGAACGACAATATGGACTTAGCAGAAGATTTTATCCAATATGTAATCAAATACACTATGGATAAATGTGGCGATGATTTAAAATTCTTAGAAGGCCGTTTGGTAGAAGAAGAAAAATCAAAACCACAGGCTGAACGCAGTGAAATGACCTTGTTAGAAAAATTAAACTTTGTCTTAGAAAACAATTTCAAACGTGTATCCTACACTGAAGCAATTGATATTTTAAGAGATTGTACCCCTAATAAAAAGAAAAAATTCAACTATATCATTAACGAATGGGGCGCTGATTTACAATCAGAGCACGAGCGTTATTTGGTTGAAAAACACTTCAAATGTCCGGTAATTTTATTCGATTACCCAGCGAATATCAAAGCTTTCTATATGCGTTTGAACGAAGATGGCAAAACGGTTAGAGCAATGGACATCCTTTTCCCTGGAATTGGAGAAATCGTAGGAGGTTCTCAAAGAGAGGAACGCTATGATGTTTTGGTTGAAAAAATGAAAGTCTTAGGAATTGATGAAGAAGAATTATGGTGGTATTTAGATACCCGTCGATTTGGAAGCGCGGTACACTCAGGTTTCGGATTAGGTTTTGAACGATTGGTATTGTTTGTAACAGGAATGACGAACATTAGAGACGTAATTCCTTTCCCTAGAACACCACAAAACGCAGAATTTTAATAGATCAAGCCCGTATGTTATAGACCAAGAACATTTAACTTGTAACCTACAACTTAGAACTCAAAAATGTTAAAACAGAACTTACAGTTTAAATTATCTCAAAAGCTATCGCCTCAACAAATTCAGTTGATGAAGTTGATACAATTGCCTACGCAGGCATTTGAACAACGTCTGAAAGAAGAATTGATTGAGAATCCAGCCTTGGAAACCGGTAAAGAGGGAGAGGATTTATATGAAAAAGACGAGTTTGACAACAATGAGGATTACGATGATTATGATGCTTCCGACAAAATGGAATCGGACGAAATCAACATTGACGAGTATTTGAACAATGATGATACGCCTGATTACAAACTGCAGGCCAACAACTATAGCGATGATGACGAAGAAAGAGAAACACCATTTGCTGCGCAAGTTAGTTTTCATCAGGATTTGATCAACCAATTGAACACTTTTATTCTCACCGATGAGCACCGTGATATTGCCGAATTTTTAGTAGGAAGTATCGACGACGACGGTTATTTGAGAAGAGACGTTCAGGATATAGTAGATGATTTGGCCTTTACACAAGGAATATATACCGATGAACCAACGGTACATAAAATCCTAAACATCATCCACGAATTAGAGCCCGCTGGTGTTGGTGCCCGGGATTTGCAAGAATGTTTATTGTTGCAACTAAAACACAAAACACCTACCGAATACATTAGTTTGGCCATTGATTTATTGGAAAATCAGTTTGAGTCTTTTACTAAAAAACACTACGAAAAATTACTTCAAAAATACAGTGTCTCTCAAGAGCAATTGAAAAAAGCAATTGAAGAAATTGAGAAACTTAACCCAAAACCAGGAGGCGCCTTTGACGGCAGCTCTCGAATGGTGGAACACATTATCCCAGACTTTGCTATTCGCATTGTGGAAGGCGAACTCGAGCTGACTTTAAACGGCCGAAATGCTCCTTCACTACACGTTTCAAAGGATTATCAGGAAATGATGCAAACCTATAAAGTATCCCGTGACAAATCCAATGCACAAAAAGATGCAGTACAGTTTATCAAACAAAAATTAGATTCTGCCAAATGGTTTATTGATGCCATTCGTCAACGTCAGGAAACACTTTTTGTAACGATGAATGCCATTATGCACTTCCAAGAAGAGTACTTTTTAGATGGAGAGGAAACCAGCCTAAAACCTATGATTCTGAAAGATATTGCTGATTTGGTTGGACTCGACATCTCTACCGTTTCTCGTGTGGCAAACAGCAAATATGTAGAAACTCCCTATGGCACCAAATTGATCAAAGAATTCTTTTCTGAGGCTATGAAAAATGACCAAGGTGAAGATGTTTCTACTTTGGAAATCAAACAAATTCTTAAAGAAATCATCGGAGCAGAGGACAAACACAAACCACTTCCTGATGATCAATTGGCCGATATCCTAAAAGAAAAAGGCTATCCTATTGCTCGAAGAACCATCGCCAAATACCGCGAACTATTAGACATTCCTGTCGCTAGAATGAGAAAGAAAATTTAATTTTAGGTTTAATTTTAGGTTGTAGGTTTTTTTAGGTTGTAGGTTGTAGGTTTTAATCTTTGTGGTTATATAGGTTATAGGTTCTAATCTTTGTGGTTATATAGGTTATAGGTTATGACCTTTATGGTTAAATAGGTTGTAGGTTTTAATCTTTGTGGTTATATAGGTTGTAGGTTTTAATCTTTGTAGTTATATGGTTGTAGGTTCTAATCTTTGTGGTTATATAGGTTGTAGGTTCTAATCTTTGTGGTTATATAGGTTGTAGGTTTTAATCTTTTTGTGGTTATATAGGTTGTAGGTTTTTTTGTGGTATGTTTTGTATTCCAAAAAATCACAGGTATTACCTATAAAGAAGTAATATCTTCCTTTAGCAAACCATTTCATTAATTTATATTTGGAACAACTCGAATCGCCTTGGAACAACTTGACTAGGCCCAGCGACTCTAATTAAGCATTTTTAGAGTTTACACAAAATTCTGTCCACTCCCCGCTTCAGTAGACTATACCACTGCTTCTATAGACCGAGCCACTACTCAAGTAGACCGAGCCACTACTCAAATAGACTGAGCCACTACCCAAGTAGACCGAGCCACTACTCAAATAGACTGAGCCACTACCCAAGTAGACTGAGCCACTACTCAAGTAGACCGAGCCACTACTCAAGTAGACTGAGCCACTACTCAAGTAGACTGAGCCACTACTCAAGTAGACTGAGCCACTACCCAAGTAGACTGAACCACTATCCAAGTAGACTGAACCACTACTCAAGAAGACTGAACCACTACTCAAGAAGACCTTGGAAACACTTTTAGGAAAATGGACAAATATTGGGTAAACTCAAAAAACTTATTGATAATAACAATGTCAAGTTAAAACTACACTTTAAATTTTCTTAACTGATCAAGGTTCATTATTTGAATAGGAATAGGAATCGCATTGGCTTGTTCTATTTCAAGTACTACCCATTCTGATTGATACACACTATTAGTTTCAATTAAAATCAACACATCACTGCTATCTAACTCTTTGAGCACTCTACTCTGTTTGTCTATAGAATCATTATGAAGTAAGTCAATAAACACCTCCCCTTTTTTCTCTAATTCTTTAGAAAATTGTTTCAGTAAATCAGAGGTGATTTCTTTATCGCGGGTAGTATAACTTACAAAGTATTTCATTAGATTAATTTTAACAAAAACAACGCTAAACCTATAGTATTTATAACTAAAACCAATAAATAAAAAATCACAGAATAATTAGTAGCCGAACGGTATAATCGTCCCTTATTATTTCTATTGTGATCAATGGTGAAATCTTGTTTTAATTTATTGGGAAGAATTAAGTGTTCAATATTTCTTTCTTTTATTAAATTAAAATGAAAATCCATTTTTTCTCTTAATTTTTCTTGATAATAGTAAGTAAATCCATCTAAAAACCAAAAGGAAATTGTAAAAACATACACCGCAATAAAAAGTGAAACATCTAGCTTATTTCCTGCTAATTTAATTAATAATGGAATAGCAATTCCAACAAGAACAAAATAAAGCTTTTTAAGTTCCAAACTTGTAGAAGAAAAATTAACTGTTGCTGTATGGAGTTGATCTATTACTTTCCAATCAATTTCATCCTCTAAAGATTTAATATATTGCATTTGATTAGACATTTGAGAAGATATTTAGAATTAAATAAAAGTTAGAGTTTTATTTATTTCAAAATTAAATAATAATTCATTCCCTAAATTCAATTGATACAAAAAAAAGCAGCAAACCTAAGTTTACTGCTTTTTACTCTACAAATATTTAAATAACTTCTACCAAAACAAAGTGTACAAAGCGGCTAATACCGAAACAATGATCAACACTCCAACGGTAAAGGAAGGCGACATTTTAAACATACTTTTATCAATCTCCAATCCATTGGTAGGAACATTTCTTTTGCTTTCGTATTGGCTGATAAAAAACATCCCGATAACACAAATCAAGAATACAAATCCCATTCGGTCGATAAAAGGAATTTCATAAACACCTTTGGCATTAGGTACCGCAAATCCCATTGGATTTAGGAAAGACAAATCCATCAAGCTGGGTAGTATTTTAAATAAAATAGAAAACATAAACCCACCAATGGTAGCAAACAAGGCCGCATTAGAAGTGGTTTTTTTCCAAAAGAAACCAAGAATAAACATCGCAAATACTCCAGGACTTACAAAACCAGTATATTCTTGAATGTATTGAAAGCCTCCTTTTTTGTCAATACCTAAAAAGGGCGCTACCAATACCGCAATAATCATCGCTAATACAATGGTTAACTTTCCTATTTGCACTAATTTCTTTTCATCTGCAATAGGATTCAGTTTGGTTTTATAAATATCTAATGTAAATATTGTAGCGATACTGTTGGCTTTTCCCGCAAGGGAAGCTACAATCGCAGCCGTAAGTGCGGCAAACGACAAGCCCTTTAGTCCAACAGGCAATAGGTTCAACAGCACAGGATAAGCTCGGTCAGGATTCACTGTTCCGTCTTGCAGCATTTCGGTATGAAAGCTTCCATTTTGGTACAATACATAAGCGGCAATACCCGGAAGCACGACTATAATTGGCATTAATAATTTTAAAAAAGCAGCAAACAATATTCCGCCACGAGCGGTTTTTAAATCGGCTCCTAAGGCGCGTTGCGTAATGTATTGGTTGCATCCCCAATAGTTCAAGTTGATAATCAACATCCCTCCTATCAGCACTGATAGCCCTGGTAGATCCATATAATTAGGATTGGACTTGTCAAATATCAAATGGAAGTGGTCGTTTGCGTGGGTAGTCATCAAATTAAAACCATTGATGACACCTTTCGAACCAAATTCAGTAGCCACCAAATTCAAAGCAAGATAAGTAGTCACCAATCCTCCCAAAATCAAAAAGAAAACTTGAATTACATCCGTAAATCCAATTACCTTCATTCCACCCAAAGTAATCATCACGGCAAAAAAAGCCAGGAATATCATACACAAGGTGAGGTTCAATCCTGAAATACTGCTGATGGCCAAAGCTCCTAAATAAAGTATGGAAGTCAAATTGACCAATACATAAAGCAACAACCAAAAGACCGCCATAATCATCGCCACATTGCTGTTGTACCTTTTGTTCAGGTATTGGGGCATAGTGAATATTTTATTTTTTAAATAAACTGGCATAAAAAACACTGCCACAATAATCAGAGTGGCTGCCGCCATCCATTCGTAAGTAGCAATGGCTAATCCCATTTTGAATCCACTTCCGCTCATCCCGATAAATTGTTCGGCGCTGATGTTACTGGCAATTAATGAAGCACCAATAGCCCACCACGTAAGCGAACCTTCGGCCAGAAAATAATCATTACTATTGGTTTGTTCTTTCTTTTTTCGATTGTAAATCCATAGTCCGTAACCCACAATGATGACGAAATAAAGGAAGAAAACGATATAATCTTTAGTAGCTAATGTTTGCATCCAAATGTTGTTTTTTAGTTTTATAATGAACTGTAGACAGCTCACGAAGAATTTTGGCACTTTGTTCCGGAGCGCTATCGCGTTGGGCTTCGCCTAACATTTCATAGCCCACCATAAATTTCTTAACGGTAGCACTGCGCAACAAAGGGGGATAAAAGTGCATGTGAAAATGCCATTCGGGATGCGCCATTCGATCAGTAGGCGCTTGATGAATACCTGAGGAATAAGGAAAAGAGGTTTCAAATAGATTGTCGTATTTAACCGTAAGCTCTTTTAATATCGTGGCATAGGAATGGGTTTCTTCTTTGGTCATTGCAATGATACTTCCAAAATGCCTTTTGCTAATCAACAAAGTTTCATAAGGCCATGTAGCCCAAAAAGGAACCACTACAACAAAATGATCATTTTCAATAACAATACGTTCCTCCGCTTCTAATTCCTGAACAAGGTAATCCTGAAGCAAACTACTGTTGTTTTTATGGTAATAAGTGTGTAAATTTTTCTGTGTACGCAATACCTGTGTAGGCAAAGACGATTGTGCCCAAATTTGTCCGTGTGGATGCGGATTGCTGCATCCCATAACGCTTCCTTTATTTTCAAAGATTTGTACATAGTTAATAAAATCCTTGCTGCCCAACTCTAAGTATTGTTGCTTCCAAGTTTGGATGACTTTTTCAATCGACGCAATTTCCATTTCCGGAAGGGTCAAATTGTGTTGAGGCGAAAAGCAAACCACTCTATTAATTCCTCTTTCAGGTTTTAATTGCAGCAAATCATTTGAAGTGTTTTTATCATCAACCTCCTCTTGCAATAAGGCGGAAAAATCATTGTCAAACACATAACAATCCGTATAAACCTCGTTCTGAATTCCATTAGAACGGGTATTTCCAGAACACAAATAGCATTCAGGATCGTGTTCCGGCCGATGCTCTTCAGGTAGACTTTCCTTTTGTCCTTGCCAAGGCCGTTTGGCCCGGTGAGGCGACACCAATATCCACTCGTCCAACAAGGGATTGTATCGGCGATGGGGATGTTCGTTTGTGTTAAATGTATCCATTTGATTATTGTTCGTTTTTTAAAAGTAAGGAATGTTATTTAGCTATTTTGTCATAATAACGATGACTTCCTTCGGTAATTTTTATTTTATAAGCCTTGAGTTCAATACCAAAAGTATCGCGGTATTGTTCAGTAATGCTTGCTATTAATTGATTTTCGGTTCCTTTTTGAACCAGATTGATGGAACAACCTCCAAATCCTCCGCCCATCATTCGGGCGCCTAATACGGTCGGGATATTTTGAACGGATTCCACCAGAAAATCCAATTCGGCACAACTTACTTCATACTCTTTGGATAATCCTTTATGGGTTTGAAACATCAATTGCCCTAATTGATTAAAATCAGAAGCTTCCAATGCTTCAACCGCATCTTGAACGCGTTGGATTTCTTTTACCACAAAAAGACAACGTCTATAAATAATGTCGCCTAATGTTTCCTTTAATTCTTCTATCATTTCCAACGTACAATCACGAAACGAATGCACTTTTGAAAAATAGGCTTTAATTAAGGTCAAGCCATATTCCACTTCTTCTCTTCTGGTATTGTAACCCGAAGTAAGATGCGTATGTTTGACATTGCTGTCCAATAACAAAAGGGAATAATTTTTAAAAGACGCTGGATGATAATCGTATTGCAGCGTAGTACAATCGAGTTTGATAACTTTGTTTTTTTGTCCAAAAACAGAAGCAAACTGATCCATAATGCCACAGATAACGCCAACAAAAGTATGTTCTGATTTTTGTCCAATCAAAGCAATTTCTTCCTTGCTTAATCCCAAATCAAAAATATCATTAAAGGCATATCCAATCCCACATTCCAAAGCAGCAGAAGAGGAAAGCCCTGCTCCCATAGGAATGGTACTGCTAAATACAATTTGAAGGCCTTGAATTGCACAACCGCGTTCTTTGAGTTGTTGAATCACTCCTAAAATATAGTTGACCCACATTTTATCTACAGGCTTTAACTCATCCTCAAGGTCAAACTTATAGGCTTCGTTCAAATCCATAGCAATCAAAGTACACTCACTGCTGTTGGTTTTGGAAATTGCAAAACAAATGTATTTATTGATGGCCGCTGGCAGCACAAAACCATCGTTATAATCCACGTGTTCTCCAATAATATTGATACGCCCTGGCGATAGAAACAAGGCTTCAGGCTCGCTGTGAAATGATTTTTGAAAATGTGCAACAGTGCTTTGTATGAGTTTTTTCTTCTTCATTATTGTAATTCAATTGCGCCCGACTGCAATCCAGTTGCAGTGGCTTTTATCTTTATATTTTTATGATTGGCATTTGTTTTTACTAATATTGTAGCAATGCCAGCCTCTGCTTTGATAGGATTTTGACCTATTAAAGTTGCGCCATCTATAGCAAAACTAACTTCATTGGTAGCGTCAGGAACAACGGTACCTTGAGCATCGGTAATTTTGGCATAAACAAAAATCACATCGGACGTTTGTTTACTGAGAACAACTCCAGACAAGTCCGCTGCTACTTCTACTTTAGCCGCCACTTCAGGAGTGCTCACTTGAGATTCAACAACCTTCTGTCCTTTGATAAATCCTTCTGCTCTTAAAGTTCCTTTTTGAAAAGCTGCCATTTTAAATACAAATGGAGGATGCGGCAATAGATTAGAAAAAGGAGTAATCGCAGGCTTTTGTTTGCCAATAAAAGTATCATTAAGATATAGGGCTACCTCATCGCAATTACTGTAAACGGTGAGATCCAAAGGCGAATTTTCATTCCAATAACTGGCAATGAAAAGCATTGGCTTGGAATAATTATCGGAATTGACATTGCGTTGGCTTTGGTAAAAATAATTGGCAAACTTAGGCAGTCTGAAAATATCGCTGACCCCTGATGATTCGATATCGGGACTGTAGCCTCTGTTGTAATCAAACATCAACCAATTGGCTTGACCAATCGTTTGTTTTCCTTTCAAATTAGAATTAAATGCTTCTTGAAAATTAAATGCCTGTTGCAGCATTCGCTTTTCGCCATTGCTTCGGAATTGACGCGAAGTGCGTTCTTCTTCTTTTAATCCAGCAAATTCTTTTTGATTAAAGCCAGCATTTTGGGCGTAATATTCCCAGTCGCCGTATTCTGCAATTAGTATTTTACGAGACCCTTTGTCGTACTGCGTCCAATAGTCCGGCGCTTTGCCGTGCTGCCGTGCAGGAATGTACAAATCGTAATTGGCGTTGTCAATCCAACCCGCGGTATAAGTGTCTTTATAAGGGAGTTCTTCTTTTAGAACCGCATTGGCGGTTTTCATATAATTTGCATCCATACTGCTTTCATTTAGGGAAACTTCCCAAAAAAGCACCGAAGGATGATTGCGATCACGATGCGCTAAATCGCGTATCTCTTGATAGGAATTGTTTTGAAAAGTTTGATTTCCAAAAAACTGCCAGCCCGAAATACAATCCATCACCAATATCCCCAAGGCATCACAAGCATTCAAAAACGCTTCCGATTGTGGATAATGCGAAAGACGGACAAAGTCAAATCCAGCGGTTTTTATTTTTACAGCATCTCTATATTGCGCTTCATCCGAAAGAGCATAACCGATGTAAGGATATTCTTGATGGCGGTTAGTACCGTTGAGAAATGTTTTAACATCATTCAAATACAAACCCTCTTCTTTAATTGCAATTTTGCGAATTCCAACCTTAGTGTTTTGTACATCAATTGTTGTCTTATCCGCTATCAAACTAATTTCTAAATTATATAAATTAGGGTGTTGTGTGGACCAAAGCTTGGGATTATTTACTGTAATAGGCAAACTGATTTCTAAGGAAGAATTAGCAGGAATTTCGACTATTTTAGAGTGGTTTTCAAGACTGTTTTTAGTTTCCGTCAACACTGCTTTTAGGCTAACTTTTTTTGGAAATGCTTCTTCATTTTTAACGAAGGCTTTAATGGTTCCCAAAGCTTTTTGAGCAGTAATCGAATCAAAATGAATGGAGATTCCTCCTCCTGCTTTTTGATGGGCTTCCACCGCATCGGTAAAATAAAGTTTAGGCGTGGTAATCAAATAAACATTGCGGTAGATTCCACCATAATAGTTAAAATCCAAATCCTTGATGGGTTTCCCTGGTGGGATTTCAGGATTGTCAACATTGGTTACTTTTACGGTAACTACATTCTCCTGATTGTCTTTGATTGCTTTGCTGATATCAACGGTAAACGGAAGATAACCTCCTTTGTGATGGGCAACTGGGATAGCATTTACAAACACCTCGGCCTCCATCATTACGCCTTCAAAATAGAGGAATTGTTTCTGATTAGGACTGCTGTGGATTTGGAATTTCTTTTGGTAATAACACACCCCTTGAAACTGATTGACCACCACTAAATTTTCCAATCGGGCGGTATGAGGCAAACTGACTTGCTCCCAAGCAGCTGTTTCTGAGCTTTTGAATTGCCAATCAGTGCCAAAATTCACCTTGCTCCGCGATTGTGCCACAGCAAGAGTAGTAAGAACTATTGAAAACAGTAGTGCTAATTTCTTCATCGATATCTTAATTGTATTTGAAGGCATCTAAGGCGGTAGAAGGTTTTCCATTGGATTGCCAACAATTCAATTGGTATCCACTCCAACTTTTTTCTCCTTCAGGTTCCCAATATATCACCCCTAGTCCTTTGCTGTTAGGGACATTTTTAACCGCATTGATTACAGCTACTAACATATCGTGGGTGTTTTGAACCAAGGTAAAATCGCCACCAACTTCAACTACCATCACTTCTTTATTATAACGCGAAGCCATATCATTAAGGTTTGCTGCCAAGTTATTTATCGTAGTGGTATAATCACTATTGATCCAATACGGATAATACGAAGCGCCAATCACATCATATTTAACTCCATTAGTAGTGGCATTGTCAAAGAACCAACGGAATTTGATATTGTCATTCCCTTGATCAATATGAACAATTACTTTTATCGCAGGATCGACTGCTTTGGTAGCATCATAACCTTTGTTGAGCAATTGCGCCAATTGACTAAAATTAGAAGTGCTTCCTTCAGGCCATAACATCCCACCAGGAATTTCATTCCCAATTTGTACCCACTCAGGAGTAACTCCAGCTGATTTTAAGCTATGCAACACATCATAAGTGTGATTATAAACATCGTCCATTAAGGAAGAAAAACTATGTGATGCCCATGCCGCAGGTTTAGTTTGCTTACTTGGATCTGCCCATGAATCGCTGTAATGAAAGTCTATCATAATGCGCATTCCCATATTGTGTGCACGAACGGCCATCGCTACTGTTTCGTCTTTACTGCAATGTCCATTAATTTTATCGTTGGATGGATTTACCCATACACGCAAACGAATGGTGTTAATACCTCTATCTTTTAGTAGTTGTAAACAATCCTTTTCACTGCCATCAGCATCATAAAAATGATAGCCGGTAGCCTCCATTTGTGCCAACCAACCAATGTCAGCTCCTTTAGAAAAATTGGACGCTGGAGTTACAGGGGTACTTGGACTATTACTCACTTGCGTATGACTGCAAGAAGGTAAAAACACAGCTAGAACTAGTAATAAACTTATTTGTATCGTTTTCATAATTATAAAATATCGAATTTAAATGCGGTTTGATGATGGTAAATACTTCCTTTTTTCAATACAGATGAAGGAAAATGAGAATGATTAGGAGCATCGGGGAAATTCTGTGCTTCAAAACAAATTCCACTTAAAGGATGATAAGCAGCTCCTTCTTTTCCTTTGATTTGGTCAAAACAATTCCCGCCTACATAAATATGCACAGCAGGTTGATTGGTAGTAACACTCATTTGAAGTTGGTTTTGTTTACTAAACAATACCACGGCATCGGCTTGGGACAGTACAAAGGTGGTGTCAATCATTGTGGGACAATCGTTAGGTATTGAAAAGTCAAAGGCATTATCTTTTAAAGATATAAAATTTCCAGTAGGAATTAACTCGTTTGTAGTTTCTAGAATTTGATTGGAATGTACTTGCAATTGTTGACCAATCACTTTATGCTGGTGTCCGTTTAAATTAAAATAACTGTGTTGCGTCAGGTTAATTACGGTGTCTTCGGAAGAAGTTGCTTTAAAATGTACTTGCAGCTCGTTCATTTCCGTAAGGGTATATTTAACCTCAACCCTAACTTCGGCAGGATAACCTTCTTCCCCATCAGGACTTATATACTGTAAAGTAATTGACGGATTTTCATTTTCATTACAATCAATAACCTCCCAAGCATGCAAACTAAAACCTTTGATTCCTCCGTGAATTTGATGCTGATTGTGGTTTTGACTTAACTGAATAAGCTTGCCATTCAATTCAAATTGACCTTGATTGATTCTTCCCGCATAACGCCCTACAACGGTTCCAAAATAAGTAGCATTAGGCAATTGGAACGAATTGACATAATCTTCAATCGTTTCGAATCCCAATACCACATCTACTACTTTGCCAGTAGAAGTGGGAATCATTAAGGATTTGATGGTGGCTCCATAATTGAGCACTTCGCAACTTAAGCCGTTTTTATTGGTTAAAGTATAACCATTGATCTCGGTTCCATCGGCTAACAATCCGAATGATTTCACATTTATTGAGGGATCAATTTGAGAAATATGGTTTTTTTGCATTTGTTTTTTATCAATGTGATACCAAAAGTATAAAACCACACCATTCTACCATACTAGTACCTACCAGTTTTTTTGTATCTTGCCACCAGTTTGATTCTTTTGAACCTACTTCTATGAAATTATTACAAATCGAAAACAGTTCTACTGTTCCAAAATACAAGCAAATTGTGCTTTCTATCGAAATGGCAATTGCAGACGAACGCCTCTTTCGAAATGACAAATTGCCTTCCGTTAACAAAATCAGCTTGGAGTTTGGCATCTCCCGCGACACTGTATTATTAGCTTATGAAGAACTCAAAAAACGAGGTATTGTCTATGCCATCCCTGGAAAAGGGTATTATGTAAAAAGTGTGGAGTTTAGTTTTGAGCAACGCATCTTTGTGTTGTTTGACGAATTGAATGCTTTTAAAGAGGAATTGTACAATTCCTTTTTGAAAGCAATGGACAACCGAGCTCAAATAGACATCTATTTCCATCATTTCAATCTGGATATGTTTAAAAAGTTAATCAATGAAAGTAATGGCAACTATTCCAAATACATCATTATGCCAACTAACTTAAAAGGAGCTACTCCTTATATTAAAGGATTACCCCGGCAAGATGTGTATATATTGGATCAAACGAATCCAGAACTCAAAGACTACCCATCCGTGCATCAAAACTTTGTGACGGATATCTATAATGCTTTACTTAAAGGAACTTCTTTATTAAAAAAATACCAAAAGCTATTGCTTATTTTCCCAGGACATAAGGAACCTATCGGAATGGTGGAAGGCTTTCAATTGTTCTGCAATGAATTTGGTTTTGAATATCAAATCATCACTGATTTTATAGAAGAAGAAATAGCCAAAGGCAGTGTATTCATCATCCCTAATGACGAGCATTTAGTGAATGTTATTGTACAAGCTAAAAAACAACACTTCCACCTAGGAACCGACTTTGGGATTATTTCTTATAACGATACTTCCCTCAAAAAGGTGGTTGAAAATGGTATCACTACTATCTCCACGGACTTTAAAGCGATGGGACAAACTCTAGCCGAAATGGTTGTAAACAATAAGAAAGAACAATTGGAAAATCCGTCGCAGTTGATATTGAGGAAGTCTCTTTAGAGAGGAAAGAAGAAAGAAGTTAGAAGAAAGATATTGCTCAAGAATATAGAGAATAGTCAAATAGACGTTGAGATCAGAAGAAAGAAGAAAGAAGAAAGATATAGCGTATAGAAATAGAGACGATGGAAAGAAATTATGAATTATGAATGAAATACTGAACTTATAACCAAGAGTCCTAAAACCATAACATAGAACTTACACATAGAACTTACGCGTAGAACCTACAACTTACAACAAAAACAACTTACAACAAAAAAAAGCCAACTCAATTGAGTTGGCTTTGTGTTATTGATTACCAAATTTTCACTCGCTTTTCAGGAGCAAGGTAAAGAGAATCTGTTGGTTTAATTTTGAATGCTTCGTAGAATTCAGGTACGTTACGCACTACTCCATTGATACGGAATTTAGCAGGGGAATGCGGATCGGAAGCGATTTGACTTCTCAACGCTTCTTCTCTTGGTTTGTCTAACCA
>CANCJZ010000005.1 GCA_947378465.1 Flavobacteriaceae bacterium | reverse complement strand
GTGAGTTCCCTTCTGAAGGAAGTGAGTTCTCTTCTGAAGGAGGCGAGTTCCCTTCCGAAGGAGGTGAGTTCTCTTCCGAAGTGCCATTTGCTTTTTTTAAATAAAACTAAAGGACATAAAAAAACCAGAGCGATTAAACTCTGGTTCATTGTATTTGGAAAATCGTTATTAACGATTCATATTGCGCATTTCGTACACGAAAGTATCTAAATCAACATTCAATACTAATAAAGAAAGTGCTTTGTCAATAATGTAATGCACATTACTTGGTGTAAATCCTAAGGCTAAGGCGAATTTTACCAAAATCTCGTGTTGTTTAGGTCCTAAAATATGGTCCGCATAAACCATTCTGGACAAATCATACAAACGCTCTAAACGTTGTGTATATAAATAAGGAGGATTGATTGGGTATTTTAAAGGATTTTCAAGAATCTCTTCGTATTCAGCTTGAGAGATTTCTAATCTCACCGCTAATTTGTCTAAAAACTCTTTTTCTTCAGAACTTAATTCCCCATCAGCAGTTGCTACACGCACTATAGCTGAAAAGTGACCTTTATTTCTACTTTTGAATTCGCTATCAAATAAATCAGAAAATGACATAATTATATAAATTTTATACTGCAAAGATAAACTTAATTAGGCTTTTATTCCAACAAAAAAAGGTTGAAAATTTGCAAAATAGCTCTTTTCCTTTGTAAGTTTACCACAATAACCTCTAAATTTTCAAACAATATGCCCGATTTTTGGATATTTTTTAAAGTTGGTCTTAATCACGTACTGAGTCTTAACGCCTATGATCACCTCTTATTTATTGGAGTACTAAGCGCTCCTTTTGTATTTAAAGATTGGAAACGGCTTTTGCTATTGGTTTCCTTTTTCACGTTAGGCCATAGCATCGCATTATTTCTGTCCGTATTCAAAATAGTTACAGCTCAAGTGGCTATTGTTGAACTATTGATTTTAGGAACCATATTAGTCAGTGCCTTATTCAATTTATTCACTACCGGCAAACCCTCACACAAAGGAGGTTTTACCTTTATCAGCGGCATTACACTATTGTTTGGAATCATCCACGGATTGGGCTTTTCCAACTATTTCAACACCTTATTACCAGGGAATGCCTCGGACAAATTAGCTCCTTTAGTCGAATTCGCTTTAGGCATTGAAACCGCACAAATAGTGGTAGTGTTAGTTGTACTAATGTTGTCCTTTATTGCGCAAACCTTGTTGCGATTTAATAAGCGCGACTTCACCTTAATCCTCTCCTCTTTTGCCATTGGAGTAGTCACCCCGTTAATCATTGATAATCCCTTTTGGAAAAAATAAAGTTTTACAGAAACAAATCATTCGGTATCTTTGTTAACTCCATTTGTCAAATATTGATTGTGGAAGGCGTTCTCTTAGGGTAAATTTTCCCAAAAAAAAGCAACAAAACAATGAAAGAGAAGAAACAAAACAAATACGATAAAGCCTACCTCCGAATTGCTACCGAGTGGAGCAAATTATCCTATTGTCAGCGAAAACAAGTGGGTGCCATAATTGTTCGCGATCGAATGATCATCTCTGATGGCTATAACGGCACTCCTTCAGGCTTTGAAAATTGTTGTGAGGACCATCAAGGCATAACCCATTGGTATGTATTGCACGCGGAAGCCAATGCCATTTCAAAAGTGGCGCGTTCCACCCAGTCCTGCGAAAATGCGACCTTATATATTACCCTTTCCCCTTGTAAAGAATGCAGCAAACTTATCCATCAATCAGGGATTAAACGCGTCGTGTACCAACAAGGATATAGCGATACTTCTGGAATTGATTTTCTAAAAAAAGCTGGAATTGAAGTAACTCAAATAGAAGAATTAGTATAAAATGAAAATCAATAAAATCTACTTACCCTTATTGTTTTTTTCATGCATTTCCATTGGGATCATCATTGGCGGTTGGATTAATTATCCAGCAAGCAAACCAAAATTTGCCAAAAACAATTACAAATCCAAATTGAATCGTTTGATTGATTTTATCGACAATGAATATGTGGACGATGTCAAAACGGATTCCATAGTCGATTTGACAGTGACCAACATACTTTCCAACCTTGATCCGCATTCGGTTTATGTGACTCCAAAGGAACAAACCGCAGTGGCAGAGAGCATGAAAGGTGATTTTGTAGGGATAGGGATTAGTTTTTATAATTTAAAAGATACGATAGCCGTCATTCAAGCCGTTAAAAATGGCCCGGCACAAAAAGCAGGAATCCAAGCAGGTGACCGTATATTATACGCTAACAACTTTAAGCTTTTTGGAAAAAAAATAGCAAGTGAAACTTTGTATAAAAAGTTAAGAGGGGAGAAAAACTCTGAAGTAACCCTGACGGTGTACCGAAAAAACACCAAAAAAACATTTAAAACTACCGTTACAAGAGATTTAGTTCCGATAAAAAGTGTGGATGTAGCTTTTTTGCTCAATAAAAATACAGGTTATATCAAAATCAATCGCTTTGCAGAAACAACCGCGGATGAATTCCACAAAGCACTAATCGATTTGAAGCAAAAAGGCATTAATGCGATCATCATTGATTTGCGAGAAAACGGTGGCGGTTTGCTTGAAAAAGCAGTAGCCGTAGCAGATGAGTTATTGAAAAAAGACCAGCTTATTGTAATCACAAAAAACAAAAAAGCACAGGTTGAAAAAACCTATGCAACGGCAAAAGGAGAATTTGAAACCGGAAAAGTAACTTTGTTAATTGATGAAAATTCGGCTTCAGCCAGTGAGATTTTAGCGGGTGCTATTCAGGATAACGACCGCGGGACCATAGTAGGCCGTCGTTCGTTTGGAAAAGGATTGGTACAACGCGAAATGAACTTTGAGGACGGTTCGGCGGTGCGCCTTACCATTGCTCGATACTTTACTCCTAGCGGACGTTCCATACAAAAGCCTTATAAGAAAGGGCAAAGTGAAAATTACTTTAGCGAATCCGAAAAGCGATTTGAAAGTGGTGAGTTGTATGAAAAAGACAAGATCAAAATAGCGGATTCCCTTAAATTCAAAACCACTAAAGGCCGGATTGTATACGGCGGCGGTGGGATTGTTCCGGATGTATTTGTCCCTCTTGAGGTCAACCACGGTCAGGAGAGTTTGGAATACATCTTGAATTCAGGACTGGTAAGTCATTTTGTTTTTGAACAATTGGATAGTGATAGAAAACAATTTAACGGTTTGAATTTTCAACAATTCCTAACCAAAATGGAATTGGATTCGTATTCAAATACCTTCCAAAACTTTTTGAAAAAGACAGGATTGGACATCAACATCAGCAAAAACAAAGCAATAGTCGATCGTTACCTAACGGCTGAATTTGCAAAGCAATTGTATGGGGAGAATCAGTATTATGAGATTCTTTTGAAAAATGATTTGATGATTAAAAAGGTTTTGAAATAATCCAAACCGAAAGCAATCGCGAAGTCAATAAAGAAGAATATTATTTGATTTTAGTACTGTCGTGCACTTGGCTGTCCAACCCTTCGTTCCACAAAGTCAATATATCCGTTGCCACCGCAGCGCCACTTCCAGCAGCAATGGCCAACTGACTGCGCCATCCTGCTAGCGTACCAGCTACATAAATTCCATCGGTGACTTTATGATCGTCATTCTTTAATTGGATGCGGTTTTTATTCGCCAAAGCCTTTTTGTGAGGTTCCACAAAGGCCATCAAACCCTCAATGGCAAAAGTATTGGAAGCGCCTATAGCCACCACAATTGATTGGGTTGCGTATTCATTTTTATTCGTAACGACCGTATATAATGGATAAGATCCTTTTACTTCCATTACTTTTTCGTCTTCAATTTGCTGAACGTGAGGATAGGCATTCGCCAAATGCTCCAAACTTTCCGTCAAAATTTCAGCACCTAACTTGCCTGGCGCAATTCCATAAGCATTATTAAACAAAGCTTCTTGTAAGGCGGAGGCTTTTTGGTGGGCAATAATTCCTATCTTTTTATCGGAGGCATACGGCTTGGTATGAGCAGAACCCAACACTAAGGCACAAGAAACGCCTGCAACGCCACCTCCTATGATAAGAACATCAAACATGGATTAGTTTTTTAATTTAGATTCTATTTTTTTAGACATTTTGAAAATAATCAAAATAAACACTGCACAAAAAGAAGCTACAATTCCAATAAGAGCAACCATACTTTTGCCTTCGAAAGGATTATTAAAATCTAAAAGAGTAATGTTGAAAATAATTAATGCGATTGCAAGAAAAATTAAGACGGTAGTAAAAATCTTCATGGTATAAATTTAAAGGGCAAAAGTAATAAAAATCAAGCTTATAAAAATAAGCCTTTAACATTAGCTGCAAATAATTTAACAGCAATAGCCAAAAGGACCACGCCAAAGGTTTTTCGAATTACTCCTAATCCGTTTTTCCCTAATAAACGTTCGATTTTGGCAGAAGCTTTCAAAACGATATACACTAATATGACATTTAATACAATTGCAATAACAATATTAACCGTTTGAAATTGCGAACGCAACGACAATAAGGTAGTCATCGTCCCCGCCCCAGCAATCAGTGGAAATGCTAGAGGAACAATCGACACCGAACTGGCTTCTTCCTCTTTATAAATTCGGATTCCTAAAATCATTTCCAAGGCTAAAAAGAACAATACAAAGGAACCCGCTACCGCAAATGAATTGACATCAATCCCTATCAATTCCAACAGCTCTTCCCCTACAAACAGAAACACAATCATAATAACTGCTGAAGCAATGGCTGCTTTTTCCGCTTCAATATGACCGAATTTGTTTTTTAAATCAACTACAATTGGAATGGTTCCTACTATATCAATCACTGCGAAAAGCACCATACCAATGGTTACAATTTCTTTAATATCTAATCCAAGCATACTCTTTTTTTTTGCAAAATTATAGTATTCCAATGGGTTGTCCTCAAAAACAAGAATGTTTTTAAGAATTATCAAAAAGTTAAAATCATTTGTACCTTTGACGCGATTGCTTTTTTAGGAAAGCAAACTTCAAATCATAAAATACGTAGTACAATGTTTCAATTAGGAAAAACCATAGTTTCAGAAGATATTCTTGAAAAAGATTTTGTTTGTAATCTATCCGCTTGTCACGGGGCTTGCTGTATCGATGGCGATGCTGGAGCACCCTTAACGGAAGAAGAAACTAAGATTATGGAAGAAATTTATCCTAAAGTGAAACCTTTCCTGCGCAAAGAAGGCATCGAAGCGATTGAGCGATTGGGTACCTGGGTAAAAGGAACGGATCAAGATTTGGAAACCCCTTTGATTGACAATAAGGATTGTGCGTATGTTATTTTTGATGGCAAAACGGCCCTTTGCGGTATTGAACAAGCCTACAATCAAGGAGAAGTATCTTGGAAAAAACCGGTTTCCTGTCATCTATATCCCATCCGTGTAAAGGATTTTACAGAATTCGCAGCGGTCAATTACGATCGTTGGGACATTTGCGATGATGCTTGCAGCTTAGGGAAAGAACTTCAAGTTCCTATTTACAAATTTGTAAAAGAAGCGTTGATTCGTAAATTTGGAGAAGATTGGTACAAAGAACTAGAAAAGGTAGCCGACGATTTACAAAACGGCAAATAGTTTACTTCATATAAAGCAGCTGATTGTGATAATCAATAATGGCGGCTGACTCCATCAATACATCTGCACCAATAATTCCGTGAACTGTTTTGGCATTATGCTGGAGCAAGGCCATATTCACATGGGACAAATCAAAAATTACTAAATGAAACTCTTTGCTGTGCCAACGGCCAATTTGTAAAGTGTTATTTTGAGCTAATTGTGTAAGCATTCCTATGGCGCCCGCCCCTGAGGCTTGCGTATTGGAGCTTTTTGCTTGCAATTGGAACCAATCGACACTTTCAAAACCGACACAACTGTTCGAAGCTCCTGTATCTAAAATAAAAACACCTCTCACTCCATTGACCTTAGCTTTGACCAAGAGGTGATTGGTTTTGGATATTATAAATTTAATTTTCTTATATCCTTGTTTTCGCAATAGTGTTGGTAGTGCTTCCATAGTTCAAAAGTAATTCAAAAATCAATAACAAAGTTTGTAACTTTGCGAACAATTATAAAATATATGATTCTTACCGATACCCATACCCACCTCTATTCAGAAGAATTTGATCAAGATAGAACTGAAGTCATTCAAAGAGCCATCGACAAAGGAATAACTCGAATGTTTATCCCTGCAATTGATTCGAATTATGTTCACAAAATGTATGATTTGGAACGTCAATTTCCTGAAAATGTATTTTTGATGATGGGCCTCCACCCTACTTATGTAAAGGAAAACTATTTGGAAGAATTGGCCAAAGTGGAAGAAGCCTTTGCCCAAAGAAAATTCTGTGCGGTTGGTGAAATTGGAGTGGATTTGTATTGGGATAAGAGCTTTTTGAAGCAACAACAATATGCGTTTCAACACCAGATACAATTGGCTAAAAAATACCAATTGGGTATTAATATTCATTGTCGTGATGCGTTTGAGGAAACCTTTGAAGTATTAGAGAGCGAAAAAGGCGCGGAATTGTTTGGGATATTTCATTGTTTTAGTGGCGATTTGGAACAGGCTAAAAGAGCTATTTCTATGGGAATGAAATTGGGAATTGGAGGCGTTGCAACCTTTAAGAATGGCAAAATAGATCAATTTTTAAATGAAATAGACCTACAACATATAGTGCTCGAAACAGATTCGCCCTATTTGGCTCCAGCCCCTTTTAGAGGCAAAAGAAATGAAAGTAGTTATATTCAAATTGTGGCAGAGAAACTGTCTGAAATCTACCAAGTTCCTGTTGTGGAAATTGCGAGAATAACCACAGAGAATTCGAAAGCTATTTTTGGGATTTAAGATTAAAATAATCCGAAAAGTCATATTTTTTTTGTTCATTTGTTTTTCTAAAAAATTATAAGCAAAATGCAGAAGTTTGATGCAATTCGTCCGTTTTATGATACCGAGGTGAACGATGGAATTCGTTCGTGTATCAACAACCCAATGATGAAGGCCATTATGAACTTTACCTTTCCGGATATGGCCGATGAAGTATGGAAAGAACAGCTCAAAAGAACGCATTCTATACGTGATTTTCAATGTAATTTCATCTATCAATCGGTTCAAAGAGTATTGGAAAAATCATCAGAAGGATTAACCACTTCGGGCTTTGATAAATTAGAGAAAAACACTTCCTATCTTTTTATTTCCAACCATAGAGACATCATCTTGGACACTTCATTATTGAATGTTTGTTTGTTTGATCATGGTTTGGTGATGACTGCGTCTGCTATAGGGGACAATTTGGTCAAGAAAGATTTTTTATTAAAACTATCGAAACTCAATAGAAACTTTTTAGTGCAAAGAGGCTTACCTCCGAGAGAATTGTTGCAAAGTTCCAAATTGATGTCGGAATATATCGCTCAACTCTTGTTGCGTGAAAATCGCTCGGTGTGGATTGCACAACGGGAAGGAAGAACGAAAGACGGGAATGATGCTACGCATTCAGGCGTATTAAAAATGCTGGCAATGGGATCCGACGAAGCGAGTTTGATGACTTATTTTAAAAAAATAAAAATCGTTCCTGTTTCCATTTCCTATGAATACGATCCGACGGATGCTTTGAAGATGCCTCAATTAATGGCTGAAGCAAAAGCGGAGATTTATGTAAAAGAAAAGAATGAAGATTTTATCACTTTGTTGAGTGGAATTATCGGACAAAAGAAACGCATACACATTCACGTGGGGGATGTATTAGATAAAGAATTAGATCATATCTTGGCGGAAAATGACAATACCAACAAGCAAATTCAAGGATTGGCACAAGCTATAGATGATTCTATATTACAATCGTATAAGTTATGGCCAACGAACTATATTGCTTACGATTTGTTATACAAAACAAACCAATACAGCAGTCATTATACTGAAAATGAAAAGTCCTTATTTGAACGACGATTGGAAATGAAAATCGATTGTTCGAATGACATTATGATGGAAGGTTTTTTAAACATGTATGCTAATCCAGTAGTGAATAAGGCTAAATACGAGAATGCAATCTAAAGCAAACATATTATTGATCTATACCGGTGGTACCATTGGTATGATGAAAGATTTTGAAACAGGAGCTTTAAAGGCTTTTAATTTTAAAAAATTATTGCAAAAGATACCTGAGTTAAAACAATTGGATTGTCATATCGAAACCTTCTCCTTTGGCAAACCAATAGATTCGTCGAACATGAACCCCGAGAAATGGGTTCAGATCGCCAATATCATAGAAGAAAAATACAATCAATTTGATGGATTTGTAGTGCTACACGGATCGGATACGATGTCCTATTCCGCCTCGGCCTTGAGCTTTATGCTTGAGAACTTATCCAAACCGGTGATATTTACAGGTTCCCAATTGCCAATTGGTGATTTGAGAACGGATGCCAAAGAGAATTTAATAACCGCCATCCAAATCGCTTCCTTACAACACAAGGGCAAAGCGGTCATTAATGAGGTTTGTTTGTATTTTGAATACAAACTCTACCGTGGCAACAGAACTACCAAAATCAATGCGGAACATTTTAATGCTTTTACTTCTCCTAATTATGCGCCTTTAGCGGAATCAGGGGTGCATTTGAATGTAAACTCGAATTTGTGCTTGCCCAAACAAAGAAAAAAATTTGTGGTTCATAAGGAATTGGATGACAATGTAGTTATCGTTAAGATGTTTCCAGGAATCAATGAAAGAGTACTGGCTTCTTTAATGGACATCCCGAATTTGAAAGGAATGGTATTGGAAACGTATGGTTCCGGAAATGCGCCTACTGAAGATTGGTTTATCAGCCTTTTGGAAAAAGGAATTCAACGCGGTTTGCACATCATCAATGTCACGCAATGTTCTGGAGGTAGTGTGAGTATGGGTCAATACGAAACCAGTACACAGTTGAAAAAGATCGGTGTAATATCCGGAAAAGACATCACAACGGAAGCAGCCATCACCAAACTTATGTACCTGTTAGGGCAAAAGGTATCGAATACGGTATTCAAAACCATATTCGAAACCTCATTAAGAGGTGAAATGCTTTGAAAATATGTTTTGTTTATTGCTATTTTTTATAGTTCTTTGCAAAACAATTTAGAGAGGTGTCCGAGTGGTTGAAGGAGCAAGCCTGGAAAGTTTGTATATGGGTAACTGTATCGTGGGTTCGAATCCCATCCTCTCTGCTAATAATTCGCTAGCCCTTTCGTAGCAAAGACTGACAAGGAATACTCAAAAAAATCCTGTCATAGTAATGCCAAACGTTTCTATAACATTAAAATTGTTCTATGCGTTTTTATCTATCACTCATTATTTTTCTGATAACATTTTGTGTTGAAGCACAACAGGAAACTGTTAAGCCTCAGGTGGTAGACTCATTATACCGAGAAGATCAATTTTATTTAAACTTATCTTTTAGCAATTTGCAAAAAAGTCCAGCAGGATTAAAGCAAAACAAAATCTCCCCTATGGTGGCCTTTGGATTTCTGAGAGATATGCCTATCAACAAAAACCGCACATGGGCTTTTGCCGCTGGAGTAGGATATACCTTGAATGTAATCAATGACAATTTGTTTTTAGACAATACGAGTGGCACTACTACTTACCAAGTAAACACGCAAATAAGTTACGATAAAAACAAAATGACCCTACAATACCTGGATCTCCCAATCGAGATTCGATGGCGTACCTCGACCTTTGACTCGCACGAATTTTGGAGGATATACACCGGATTTAAGATGAGTTATTTGATTAACAGCAAATATACCTTTGAAAGCAACACCGAGACCTTGAGCATCACTAAAAACAGCGATTTGAATCGTGTACAATATGGGATGTATATTGCAATGGGAAGAAACACTTGGAATTTCTATGCGTATTACGGATTGAATCCTCTGTTCAAATCGGCTGCAATAGATGGTTCACCGATCAAAATGAATACATTCAATATGGGACTACAGTTTTATATTTTATAGCCATAAAAACCATAAAACTATTTGTGGTACACTACCTATTAGAAATCCAAAAGTCAATTCTTTCAACGTATGCGCCTTCATTTGTAAACGCGAAGAAGCAACTAATCCATTTATAAAAAACAAAATCGCAGTGACAAATACAAGGTTTGTTTGATTGTGAATACTTAAGCCCATTACAAAGAAGGTAACGGCACTTAAACCGATCATGTGAATGCTGGCTTTTATTTTGACATAAAGAGCTAAAAAGGCCATAAAAGTACTCAACAAGCCCGCTAAGAAAAAGTAAAACAATTCAGGGAAACGATCAATGGTAACACTTTCTTTAATCAATATGGAGGTTAAAGCCATTTGCAAAAGCAAAGGAATTTTTCGTTGATTAATATCGGACAGCATAATTGTATCGACTTTACCAAAAACACGCAACAAATAGAAAAACGTCATTGGCAATAAAAAGGTAATGATTACAATTTGGAACACCAACAAACAACATTGAGGCTTAGAGAAGTAGACATCGCTAAATAAAAGGTAAAGCATTACTCCTAAAAAAGGAATAAATATAGGATGAAAGAGATACGAAAAAAGCGGTAGTATTTTTTTCAATTTAATAGATTTGGGTTAACAAATATATAAAATGAATTGGATTATTACTATATTATTATCACTTTTTAGCGACTTTCCATTAATAATAATTAGCAAAAAGGAATATATTCAATACAAAACAAAAAAACCATTCGAATTAACGAATGGTTTTTATTGGTATTTATAGTTCTTTCATTTTGAAAGATTCCATGAATTTAGTGGTATAATTTCCGGCAACATAATCCGGTTCATCCATTAATTGACGGTGGAAAGGAATGGTTGTTTTGATTCCTTCGATATAGAATTCATCTAAGGCTCTTTTCATCTTGTTGATTGCTTCTTCTCTGGTTTGAGCAGTAGTAATCAATTTGGCAATCATTGAGTCATAATTAGGTGGAATGGTATACCCTGCATAAACGTGAGTATCTAAACGTACCCCGTGACCACCTGGCGCGTGTAAAACAGTGATTTTACCTGGCGAAGGACGGAAATCATTATAAGGATCTTCCGCATTGATACGGCATTCAATAGAATGCAATTGTGGAAGGTAGTTTTTACCAGAAATTGGCACCCCAGCAGCTACTAATATTTGCTCACGAATCAAATCGTAATCAATTACTTGTTCGGTGATAGGATGTTCTACTTGAATACGCGTATTCATTTCCATAAAGTAGAAGTTACGGTGTTTGTCCACTAAGAACTCTACCGTACCAGCGCCTTCGTATTTGATAAACTCTGCAGCTTTTACGGCAGCATCACCCATTTTGTGACGCAATTCATCGGTCATAAAAGGAGAAGGAGTTTCTTCAGTTAATTTTTGGTGACGACGTTGTACGGAGCAATCTCTTTCCGAAAGGTGACAGGCTTTACCATAAGAATCCCCTACCACTTGAATCTCGATATGACGAGGTTCTTCGATAAGTTTTTCCATATACATACCGTCATTTCCGAAAGCAGCTGCTGATTCTTGACGAGCACTCTCCCAAGCTTTCAACAATTCTTCTTCTTTCCAAACGGCACGCATTCCTTTACCACCACCACCGGCAGTAGCTTTTAGCATAATAGGATACCCCATTTCTTTAGCTAATTGTTGGGTTTGCTCAAAGCTTTCTAAAAGACCCTCAGAACCAGGAACACAAGGAACACCGGCTGCTTTCATGGTTGCTTTAGCGGAGGCTTTATCACCCATACGGTCGATCATTTCAGGAGAAGCTCCAATGAATTTGATTCCGTGTTCTTGGCAGATTTTAGAAAACTTAGCGTTTTCAGAAAGGAAACCATAACCAGGATGTATTGCATCTGCATTTGTAATTTCGGCAGCAGCAATAATATTTGACATCTTTAAATAAGACAAATTACTAGGTGGGGGACCAATACAAACGGCTTCATCAGCGAATTTTACGTGCAAGCTTTCCGCATCTGCCGTAGAATAAACTGCAACCGTTTTAATGCCCATTTCTCTACAGGTTCTAATTACTCTTAAAGCAATTTCTCCTCTATTGGCAATCAATATTTTTTTAAACATCTCTTTAAATTTTAAAATTACAAATCCCAAATCCCAAAATCCAATATTGGAATTTGTATTTTGACTATTGGAATTTCAAAACAATTATGATGGATCAACTAAGAATAAAGGTTGATCGAATTCTACAGGAGACATGTCGTCTACAAGGATTTTAACGATTTTACCTGAGATTTCAGCTTCAATTTCGTTAAACAACTTCATAGCTTCCACTACACACAATACATCACCTTTTCCGATAGCGGTTCCTACTTCCACAAAAGAAGGTTTATCTGGAGCTGGTTTTCTGTAGAAAGTACCAATCATAGGAGATTTAATAGTTACGTATTTCGCATTGTCGTCGGCAGCAGGAGCAGCAGCCACTGGAGCGGCAGGAGCTACTGGTTGAGCAGGAGCAGCTTGAGGTAATGCTTGTTGCATTGGCGCTTGCTGAACGTATGTAATTTCTGGGGTATTTCCTTCTAAAGTAGTTCTAATAGTAATTTTGATATCACCAGTTTCTAACTTTACTTCGGCAACGCCTGAATTAGATACAAATTTGATTAGGTTTTGTATTTCTTTTAAATCCATAATTATTTTTTTTTAGTTATAGTTTTTATTGTTTGTTGTATGCCCATTTAAGATAGATAGAACCCCAAGTAAATCCGCCACCGAAAGCAGCGAAGATCAGGTTATCGCCTTTTTTAAATTTATGTTCGAAATCACTTAACAGCAAAGGTAGGGTTGCTGAAGTAGTATTTCCGTACTTTTGAATATTAATCAATACTTTATCCTCTTCTAATCCCATGCGAGAAGCGGTAGCATCGATGATACGTTTGTTGGCTTGATGTGCGATTAAGAAATTGACATCTTCTTTGGTAAGATTATTTCTGTCCATAATTTTTTCGCTTACATCGGCCATACCAGAAACGGCGTATTTGAAAACTGTTTTACCGTCTTGGAAGACAAAGTGCTGACTATTTTCAACGGTTTCTTTGGAAGCAGGAAGGATTGACCCACCCGCATCGATTTTTAGATATTCTCTTCCGATACCATCCGAACGAAGGTATTCATCTTGCAAACCAAGACCTTCGTTATTAGGTTCAAAAAGCACTGCTCCAGCACCATCACCGAAGATGATACAAGTAGCGCGATCGGTATAATCAATAATTGAGGACATTTTGTCGGCACCAATTAGTAGTACTTTTTTATATTTTCCAGATTGGATATAGGCAGAAGCGACAGACATTCCGTAAAGGAAACTAGAGCAAGCCGCTTGCAAATCGAATGCAAAAGCGTTGACAGCTCCAATTTGAGAAGCCACATACACTCCGGTTGCTGCCACAGGCATATCAGGAGTAGCGGTAGCCATAATAACAAGATCAATATCAGCAGGATTAATATTCCCTCTAGACATTAAATCTTGAGCAGCTTTGATCGCTAAAAAGGAAGTTCCCTTTCCACTTTCTTTGAGTACTCGTCTTTCTTTGATTCCGGTACGGGTAGTAATCCATTCATCATTGGTATCCACCATCGTCTCTAATACTTCATTAGAAAGTACAAAATCAGGAACATAGGCACCAACAGCGGTAATAGCGGCTGTAATTGTATTCATATAACGATATAATTTTCCTTTAAAATAATGTAAATTTAAAAGAGGTGGAATTTACAAAATTTTAGCTAAGTATTTATAAAAATAATAAAAAACAAAAAACTCCCACAACGTGAGAGTTTATTATACTTTCTAAATGTATATTAAGCTACAGCTACTGATTTATCAATAACTACTTGCCCTCTATAATACATTTTACCTTCGTGCCAGTAAGCTCTGTGGTATAAATGCGCTTCTCCTGTTACAGGACAAGTAGCGATTTGAGCTACAGTTGCTTTATAATGAGTTCTTCTTTTGTCTCTTCTTGTCTTCGAGGTCTTTCTTTTAGGATGTGCCATTTTACTATATTATTTATCCGTTAATAGTTGTTTTAATTTGTCCCAACGAGGGTCAATATTCTCTTCTTTAATACTTTCTTTTTTTTGTTCTTTAATGGTTAAAGCGTTCAATTTTTCTAATGTTTCGTTTTGCAAAGTTCCGTCTTTCACTCCAGGGTGTACTCTTTTAAAAGGGACGGAAAGCGCAATCATTTCATAGATGTATTGAGCAATATCAATTTGATGTTCGCCGTGAGGGAGTATTAAAAGCTCTTCATTTTCATCATTGAATTCATCACCAAATTGAACTACGACTTTAATTTTACCTTTAATAGGTAGGTCAAAAAGTTCGCTGGTCAAATCACAAGGGACATTAACGGTACCTTTATGTTTGAAAGAAAGCTCCAACATTGTGCTTTTTTTATCTAAAACAACCTCCACTTTAATATCACAGTTTTCAAATTCGTGATATTCAAAGCGATCAAAGAACGTTTTGTTTATTTGATAATCAAATTGATGCTTTCCTAATTTTAATCCTATGAATGGAATTAAAAATTCATTTGTTACTTTCATCACTTATCAAATTTTCCTAAATATGACTTTTCATAATAGGAGTGCAAAGATATAAAACTTTTGTAATTCCAAAACAGTTATTCACCTTTTTTTGTTAATAACTGTTTTTCGTTGATTTTTAAAGGCTTTTGGCTGATTTGCAAATACTCATTTCTGGAATTATAGACGTCTAAAGCTAAATAAACGGCTTCTTTGAAGGATGAATGATCGGCTAAACCTTTGCCAGCAATCTCGTAAGCAGTTCCATGATCAGGGGAAGTGCGTATTTTGTTCAATCCTGCGGTATAATTAACCCCCATTCCAAAAGACAAGGTTTTGAAAGGGATAAGTCCTTGGTCGTGATAAGAAGCAATAACGGCATCGAATTTTTCATATTGACCGCTACCGAAGAAACCGTCGGCGGAATAAGGTCCGAAAGCTAAGATTCCTTTTTCAAATAATTTTTTGATGGCAGGTTTGATGACTTGATCGTCTTCTTTGCCGATAACGCCATTATCGCCGGCGTGAGGATTGAGTCCTAAGACAGCGATTTTGGGTTTGTTGATGCTAAAATCTTGAATAAGGGTTTTGTTGATGGTTTCAATTTTTTGAAGGATCAACTTTTCAGTAAGGTGTTTGGACACGTCGTTAACGGGAACATGATCGGTGAGTAAGCCTACTCTGAGATTGTCCTGAACCATAAGCATCAAGGCATTTCCTTCAAGCTGTTGGTCCAAATAGTCGGTATGGCCGGGGAACTTAAAGTCCTCCGATTGAATGTTGTATTTGTTGATGGGTGCGGTAACGAGTACGTCAATAGTTCCCTCTTTGAGGGCTTGAGTAGCTGCTACGAAAGATTTGATAGCATATTTCCCTACATTTTCGTCGTTGGTTCCAAAATTGATGTCAACGCCTTCTTTCCAAATATTAAGGACGTTGATTTTGCCTTTTACTAATTGTTCGATTTTATCGATTCCGTGAAGGTTGGCTTCAGAGCCTAGGTTTCTTTTGATAAAAGAAAGGATTTTGACGTTACCGAAAATAACAGGGGTACACATTTCAAGCATTCTGTTGTCTTCAAATGTTTTTAAAATTACTTCGCTTCCAATACCGTTTAAATCTCCAATTGAAATCCCAACGATTATATTTTCTGCTTTTTTCATAATTCGCTCTGTTATTTATTGCTAATTTTGTGGCAAATTTAGTAAAATAAAACCACAAATGTTTACAGGAATCATAGAAACCCTTGGAATTATCCAAGAAGTAGCGAAAGAGAATGACAATGTTCATATCACCGTAAAATCCGAATTGACTCACGAATTGAAAATCGACCAAAGTGTGGCTCATAATGGGGTTTGCTTGACTGTAGTGAAGATTGAAAATGATTTATATACGGTAACGGCCATTAAAGAAACGATTGACAAGACGAATGTTGGATTGTGGAAGGCGGGTGATGTGGTGAATTTGGAACGTGCGATGAAGCTGGGCGATCGATTGGACGGTCATATTGTTCAGGGTCACGTGGACCAAATAGGCACTTGTACTTCGATTATGGAAACAAACGGTAGTTGGTTGTTTACTTTTGGTTATGATAGCTCTACTGCTAATTTGACGATTGAAAAAGGTTCCATTACGGTGAATGGGGTGAGTTTGACGGTGGTGAATTCCAAAGACGATGCGTTTAGCGTTGCGATTATTCCTTATACTTATGAGCATACAAACTTCCATACTTTTAGTGTGGGAAGTGTGATTAACTTGGAGTTTGATGTGATTGGGAAGTATGTGGTTCGTTTGAACCGCAGATAATTTTAGGCAATTTTAGGCATTAGGCAATAGGCAATAGGCAATAGGCTGTTGGGGCGGAGTTGCTTTGTGGGAATGGATTGTGGTAACGGTATCCTCCTAACTGGATTCTCTGTGTTGTTACATTATTTTTTTTGGGTGGAGTTGCTTTATGTGACCTCTCTTTGCGGTCGAGGTGACAAACTGTGGGGTTACCTCAATAACTTATTGGCAATTACTGAAAACTATTGGCTAAAATAGTTCTTAATAGAGGGATTAATCTGTTGTGTACAATTCATCTTATGAAATGGGATTCCGCGTGAGGGATTGAAGCGGAAATCCTTTTGTTTTTTTTCTTAAAAAAACAAAAGATTGAAGCGGAAAGCCCGACCCGAAGGGGCACGCACTTTTAAGGCAATAGGCATTAGGCATTAGGCATTAGGCTGTTGGAGTGGATAGTTGATAGATAATAATAGGCAATAGGCGGTAGGCATTAGGCTGTTGGAGTGGATAGTTCATAGACAATAATAGGCAGTAGGCGTTAGGTAGTAGGCTGTTGGAGTGGATAGTTGATAGATAATAATAGGCGGTAGGCGGTAGGCTGTTGGAGTGGATATTTGATAGACAATAATAGGCAGTAGGTAGCAGGCTGTTGGAGTGGAAAGTTCATAGACAATAATAGGTAGTAGGTGGGAGACATGGGGAATTAGGGAGGGGATTTTGTAGATTGTATACTGTGAAATGCGATTGGTATTGTTATTAGGTTGTTGTAGGTTATAGGCTTTGTGCCTGAAGATAGATTTGGGATTTGATTTAAAAATTAACATTTGTTGTGAAACAAATCGGTAGATGCAACGTCTTATGGGCATCATCAATCAAAATCATCAATCAAATGAAATCATTATTATTAGCCATTGTGCTACTTATGGGCCAAGCGTTCTATGCGCAAGAGACGAAAACGAACCCTCAAAACACTACTACAGTTAAAGATTCGGTTAAAGAAAAACCTACTACACTAAAAGAAGTTACCATTGCCATTCCAAAGAAATTTATTAAAATTGATTCTGACAAGACTACGGTCTCGATCAAGGACAATGCTATGATGAGTACAGGAAGTGCTTATGATGCGGTAAAAAAATTACCAGGAGTGATTGCGGCGCCTACTGGAGGGTTGAGTTTGAATGGCAAAGGGGTGCGGATTTATATTGATGGAGCACCGAGTACTTTGAGCGGAACGGATTTGCAGAATTATTTGCAATCACTTCCTGCTAGTGCCATCGAAAAAGTGGAAATGATATACAATCCTGGTGCGGCTTATGATGCTAATTCGAGTGGTTCCATCATCAATATCGTGACTTCTTCAAAAAAGATGAAGGGAGTGAATGCGAGTTTTAATATCAATTACAATTTTAATAAATACCAAAAGCCGAGTCCTCAGATATTGTTGAATGGGAAAGTAAAAAACTTGAGCTGGCAAACCATGACGGGGTTTAACTATATCGATAGTGAGAATAGAACGACTACGAAACAGAGTTTTACCGCTTTTAACCCAATTAAAACCTTGAATCAGGAGAACTTTTCGGTGAATACGAATCGTAATTTTTATGTAAGAATAGGAACAAACTATAAACTGAACGAGAAATCAAATTTGTTATTCAACTATAATGGGAGTTACTCCAACGACCGAAATGTATTTGACGCGACTACTTTAGGAGATAATATTGATTATTTGAATCAAGGGGTTACAAAAACCAAACACAACAACCACGAGATGAGTTTGCAGTACAAAACAAAGTTAGACACTATTGGGAGTACATTCGACGTAACAGGGTTCGGAAATCATTTTGATAAAACGCCACTTACTAATTCAGCCGCAAATGAAGCGGTGAGCGCAACTAACTCGTTTAATAACGGGAATATCGACTTTAAGTTGGATAATTATTATTTGAAATATGATTTTACTTTTCCATTTAAAAAGCAACAATTTTCGTTGAGCACGGGAGGAAAATTCAATGGAATTGAAGTAGTGGATAATGGAACTTATTTTTTGAATACTTATATTCCAAAGGATATTACTTTTAATTATAAGGAGAACAATCTGGCATTTTATGCGGAGGCCCGAAAAAAAATCAAAAAGTTTAGCTTTACGGCGGGATTGCGTTATGAAAACTTTAGCGTGCAACGTATCACCAACACTTTAGCGGATAAGATCACGTTCAAGAACAACAATTTATTCCCTAACCTGAGTGCTATATATGAGATTGATAAAAACATCAATTTATCGGCTTCGTATTCAAAGAAAATCAATCAACCAAATTATAACAACTTGGACCCGAATAACAGTTCGAGTTTTGACCAATACAATACTTCGCAAGGGAATTTGTTTTTGAATCCAACTTTCTTTGACAACTATGAGTTTAAAATATCAGCTTACCAATTTGTACAATTAGGAATGAACTATACGGCTTCAAAAAACAACAACTTGTTTGTATTTAGTGCCGATCCAAATGCTACTACTCCTGTGAGTAATCAAACGTTCCAACAGTTTGAGCATTTCAATACGTTTAGCGCCTATTTGAATTTTCCTATTCCTTTGGATTATTTCTTTAAAGGAAAAGAGGAGTTCCAAAGTCGTATGCAGGATATGGATAAGATGAATTATATCTTTTTTAATTTGAATTATATCAAATCGGATATTCAGGGGTATGTGTTTCCTTATACCAATAAAGCCATTTGGAATTATGCTGCACAAACGCAAATCATCTTGCCTTGGGGGATTAAAAACTCGATGACTTATTATATACTTCCGCAAGGGAATTGGCAAATCTACAAGGTGACCAAACCGATTCAACAATTTGACATTTCGTTCAACAAGGATTTTATGGATAAAAAACTAAAAGTAGGATTGCATTGTTTTGATGTATTCAACGCTAATGAGGTAAATGCTTTGATTGCAGGTGCAAACTTAGAGAGTGGCTTTAGAGAAAAACGCGACTCAAGAACGTTTAGAATCTCATTGACTTATAATTTTGGAAACCTAAAACTTCAAAAAGAAAATACGGATATTCAAACGGAGAAGAAACAAGGCGGAGGAGGACTTATGAAGTAGATGCTTGTTAGGTATATTGTATACTGTATATTGTATACTGTATATTGTATGTGTCGTTTAAAAGGCAATAGCCAAAAGCACTTAATAATAGTTTTGTAAGTGGTGTTAACTTGAATAGACATTTTGGCTATTGCTCTTTTTTAAAAACAAAAAATCCCGAATTATTTCGGGATTTATGCTTGTAAAAAGTATTTTAATAGTAACTTACATCTCTTTTTAGGTATTTGCCTCTTGCCTCTTGCCTCTTGCCTCTTGCCTCTTGCCTCTTGCCTCTTGCCTCTTGCCTCTTGCCTCTTGCCTCTTGCCTATTGCCTATTGCCTATTGCCTATTGCCTATTGCCTATTGCCTATTGCCTATTGCCTATTGCCTCTTGCCTCTTGCCTATTGCATATTGCCTATTGCCTATTGCCTATTGCATAACTAAGAAGCAATTTCCAATCTTTTTAATAAATTTTTATTCAAAGTATGCTCTGCATAGTCTTTGTCAATCTCTAGGACTTTTTCATCAGAGCTAGGTAATTCATACATAGCATCAGTAAGGATGGCTTCGCAAAGGGAACGCAACCCACGGGCTCCTAGTTTGTACTCTAAGGCTTTGTCAACGATATAATCCAAGGCTTCGTTAGTTACTGTAAATTGAACTTCATCCATTGCAAACAATTTTTCGTATTGTTTGATAAGTGCGTTTTTAGGTTCGGTTAATATGGAACGTAAAGTTTCTCTGTCCAAAGGATCCATATGGGTCAAAACAGGCAAACGACCAATGATTTCAGGAATCAATCCAAAGTCTTTGATGTCTTTTGGGATGATGTATTGCAACAGATTGTCTTTGTCGATATTGTCCACATTTCTAGAGGTACTGTATCCAACAGCGGTACGGTTCAAACGTTTTGAAATGATGCGTTCGATTCCGTCAAAAGCACCTCCTGCAATAAACAAGATGTTTTGGGTATTTACTTCTACAAACTTTTGGTCAGGATGTTTACGTCCTCCTTTTGGCGGAACGTTGACTACTGTACCTTCTAACAATTTCAATAAAGCTTGTTGTACACCTTCACCAGATACGTCACGGGTAATGGATGGATTATCGCTTTTGCGGGCAATTTTATCAATCTCATCGATAAAAACAATACCACGTTCAGCTTTGGTTACATCGTAATCAGCTGCTTGAAGTAAACGGGTAAGGATGCTTTCTACATCTTCCCCTACATATCCCGCTTCCGTCAATACGGTAGCATCAACTATTGCTAAAGGAACGTCAAGCATACGTGCAATGGTTTTGGCTACTAGGGTTTTCCCAGTACCGGTTTGTCCAACCATAATGATGTTTGACTTTTCAATCTCAACATCTTCGTGGTGTTGTTGTTGCATCAATCGTTTGTAGTGATTGTATACGGCAACGGACATTACTTTTTTGGTTTGATCTTGACCAATTACATATTCGTCAAGAAAGGCTCTAATTTCTTTCGGCTTGCGCAATACTAAATCAGTTGGAACTTTCATTACGTTGTTCAAACGCAATTCTTCTTGAACGATGCCGTGGGCTTGCTCGATACAACGATCACAGATGTGAGAGTTGATTCCTGCAATAAGTAAGTTGGTTTCGGGTTTTTTCCTTCCGCAGAAAGAGCATTCTAAAATTTCTTTTGCCATTTTTGTATATTAACAGAAAACTTAGCTCCTCAATTAGAGGAGCTAGTAAACTGAATTTATCTTCTTAAAACTTCATCAATCATTCCGTATTCTTTCGCTTCGTCAGCAATCATCCAATAATCGCGTTCGCTATCTTTATAGACTTTTTCGAAGGTTTGGTTGGAATGAGTTGAAATGATTTGGTACAATTCTTCTTTAAGTTTCAACATTTCTTTTAAGTTGATCTCCATATCGGTAGCGACTCCTTGAGCACCTCCAGATGGTTGGTGAATCATTACTCTTGAATGTGGTAAAGCCGAACGTTTACCCGCCGCTCCTGCACACAACAACACCGCACCCATAGAGGCAGCCATTCCAGTGCAGATAGTTGCTACATCTGGTTTGATGTACTGCATTGTATCATAAATTCCCAAACCAGCATAAACGCTTCCGCCTGGAGAGTTGATGTAGATTTGGATGTCTTTAGAAGCATCTACAGATTCTAAAAACAACAATTGCGCTTGGATAATGTTGGCCACGTGATCGTCCACACCAGTTCCAAGGAAGATGATACGGTCCATCATCAAACGAGAAAACACATCCAATTGTGAGATATTTAATTGACGCTCTTCAATAATATAAGGGGTCATACTAGCTACGATTTTATCGTAGTACATGCTATTCACTCCGTGGTTTTTGGTAGCGAATTTTTTAAATTCTTTTCCGAAATTCATTTCTTCTTTTATAAGAGGTTATACTTGTAGTTATCAAACTTTCAATGCCAATAGACTAAGCAAAGGTCGTACCTTTTATTTTATATGACAACTTGGCTTGAAAATAAAAAAAGCGTCAAAATCGAAACCGACTTTGACGCTCAAATATACTAAATAATTCGATTACATTTCACCGTACATTGCTTTGATGAATTCATCATAATTTACTTCTTTGCTTTTTGCTTTTACTTTGTCTTTAAACAAGTTCAACATTTTAGTGCTCATCACTTGCTCAGAAAGACGCTTAACCTCTTCTTGGTTGCCCATAACACGAGCTACAATTCCTTGAACATCTTCATCAGAAGGATTCATTTGACCGAATTGAGCCATTTGTTTTCTGATTAAATCAGCAGTAAAATCTTTTAATTCTTCAAAAGTAATTTGAAGTTTATTATCTGCCATAATTCTTCCTTCAATCAATTGGTAACGCAAACCGTTTTCAGATCTTGCATATTCCTCTTCTGCTTGTTCTTCAGTTAAAGGAGCTTCACCTGCGACTTGAATCCATCTTTTTAAGAAAGCTGCTGGTAAATCAAATTTAGTGTTGGCAATCAAAAATTCAGAAACATCTGTTAAGAATTTTTGATCAGCTTGTTGAGCGAATTGCGCTTCAGCATCTTCTTTGATTTTAGCTTTTAATTCTTCTACTGAATTAATTACTCCAGGTCCAAATAATTTGTCGAATAATTCTTGGTTTAATTCTGCCGGTTCACTTGCTACTACTTCATCAATAGTGAAAGTAACTTCGATATCCAAACCGTGAACGTCGTCATGACCAATAGCCAAAACATCCATTAATTTATGATCGTCGTCAAATAAACCTTTTGTTTTAAGCTTGATTACATCACCCACTTTTTTACCGATAAAAGCTTTAGCTGTTTTTTTGTCAGCAAAAAACTCCATATCTAAAGTAGTTCTGTTATTAATTCCTTTTTCTTCGTTAGCAAAGATTCCAGACACATCATTTCCTTCCGCTACAACATCAGTAGAAACTATTTTACCATATTGTTTTTGAATACGAGCTACTTGAGCATTCAACATTGTCTCGTCAGCAATAACTTTGTATTGTACTAAACTATTTTTAGCAGACAAATCAACGGTCACTTCAGGAGTAAGTCCTAATTCGAAGTCAAATTTAAAATCTTCAGCATCCCAATTGAAATCTTCAGTAACTACTGGAAGAGGATTACCAAGGATATCTATTTTCTCTTCTTGTAAATATCGGTTTAAATTTTCTTGTAATACTTTATTTACTTCTTCTAACAAAACGGCTCTACCGTATTGCTTTTGGATCAGACTCATTGGAACTGTTCCTTTTCTGAATCCAGGAATAGCTGCATTTTTACGATAATCAGACAATACTTTTTCCACTTTTGGAGCATAGTCACTTTTAGAAACCTCTACAGTTACAACTGCGTTCAAAGCATCTAGATTGTTTCTTGTAATATTCATTTCTTTGTATTTTTTACATAATAAAATTGGGTTGCAAAATTATAATATTTCTATAACCCAAGCAATTTTATTTTATTGATTTTTAAAGTATTATTTCTTGTCTTCTGTGAGTTTGTAAACTAATGATTGCGAAAGCGATAAAACAACACTAAAGATCATCGCCGTAAAGAAAGAATCCACATGAAATCCTTTGACAAAATGGCTGCATAATAAAATAATCAAGGCGTTAATCACTAATAAAAACAAGCCAAGCGTAAAGAAGGTAATAGGCATCGTAAACAATACCAATATTGGTTTTACAAAAAAGTTTAAAAGTCCTAATACAATAGCGACTTTAAAAGAAGTTTCAATACCAGCATCTAGTGTCACTCCTTTCATAAGATAGGAAATGATAATTACTAATATCGCTGTGATAAATAGTCGTAATACAAATTTCATAGTTATAATTTTTAATTAATAAAATGTGCTGTTATTTCAAAAAACGTGCCGTTTCCTCAAAAAACAATTTAGGGTTCTCAGCATGAAGCCAATGTCCAACGTTGGGAATCGTAATGAGTTGATAGTTTGGAAAATGTTGTTGTATCTCTGGTAAATCAGTGTCAAGTATATAATTCGAATTCCCGCCGCGAATAAACAATGTAGGATGATCAAATATATTCTCTTTTGGCAAATCAGTCCCTATAACATCAATCTGTTCATTAAATACTTTCAAGTTAAAACGAAAATCCAATTGCCCAGGTTCTTTCCAGTATAAATTTTTCATTAGAAACTGTCGAGTCCCAAAGTCAGGGATATAGGGAAACAGAATTTCTTCTACTTCTGTTCTACTTGGTTTAACAGAAAAATCTACTGCATTCAATCCTGCTAAAATATCTTGATGATGTGGCGGATAATACTTCGGTCCGATATCCGCGACAATTAATTTATCAACCATTTGAGGATAAGTAGTCGCAAAAAGCATAGCAACCTTCCCTCCCATCGAATGGCCTATCATTGACACTTTCTCTAAATGATTTCCTTGGCAATATTCCAAAACATCTTGTGACATGATGTCATAAGAGAATTCATGTGAATGAAAACTCTTTCCGTGATTGCGCAAATCCAACAAATGAACTTGAAAACCTTCCGCTGCATAAAGTGATGCGAATGATTTCCAATTGTCAGACATTCCTAAAAATCCGTGAATAATTAGTAATGGTTTGCCTTGCCCTTCTATTCTTGAATATATCATTTATTTAAAATTATTCGAATTCAATTATTTTAACTTTTGCAAATACATATTGACAACATTATCCAATCCAAGATAAAGCGCTTCCGAGATTAAAGCATGTCCAATAGACACTTCTAATAATCCTGGGATGTTTTCTTTAAAGAACTTAATATTATAAAAACTTAAGTCATGACCAGCATTAATCCCTAAATCCAATTCGTTCGCCAAATGAGCGGATTGTGTATAGGGTTCAATTCCTTTATAATTCCCCAACCCATATTGATGAGCAAACTCCTCTGTATACAATTCGATACGATCAGTACCCGTTACTTTGGCGCCTTCAATCATCGCTAGAATTGGATCAACAAATATAGAAGTACGAATACCATGACGTTGAAACTCTTGGATCACCTCAGTCAAATAAGCTTGATGCTTAACCGTATCCCAACCAGCCGAAGATGTAATTGCTCCTATTGCATCAGGAACTAAAGTTACTTGTGTAGGCTTACACTCTAAAACCAAATCAATAAAATTGTGTTGTGGATTGCCTTCAATATTGAATTCTGTATAAACAATTGGTTGTAAATCGCGGGCATCTTGATAACGGATGTGTCTTTCGTCAGGACGCGGATGAATGGTAATTCCTTGTGCGCCGAAATTTTGAATATCGATAGCTACTTTCAATAAATCGGGAACATTTCCACCACGAGCATTACGCAAAGTGGCAATCTTATTAATATTAACGCTTAATTTTGTCATCAGATTTGAAATTGAATTTCGTTTTATAAATAATGAATGCAAAAATACAAAGTTAAAATAAGGATTTATGTTCTAAAATTTGATTATTTTGCAACAAATATTGCTCAACCTCTATGACTGAAATAAACGATTATATCAACAACGACTTCAAAGCACTTAATAGTCAAGAAACTATTTTAGAAGTTCAGGACTTTTTTGAAGAGGTTCCTTATTCACATTTCGCTATTTTAGATGAAGGGGTCTATCAAGGATGTCTTGCTGCTGACGATGTTGAAACCTTTGATTCCGACAAAAAAGTATCGGATTATCGTTATACTCTTGAAGGTTTTTTTGCCCGAAAAAGCATGATCTGGTTGGATGTACTAGAAGTATTTGCCAAAAATCATTCTAACATAGTTCCTGTATTAGACGATGAGAATAATTATGTAGGCTATTATGAATTAGAAGATATTATTAAATTCTTTCACGAGACTCCCTTTTTAAAAGAACAAGGAGGCATTGTAATCATAGAGAAAAACATGATTGACTATTCGATGAGTCAAATTACTCAAATCATAGAAAGCAATAATGGTAAAATTTTAGGTTTGTTTGTATCCGAAGCCGATAATGAGAAAGTACAAATCACTGTCAAAATTGCTATGGGACCAATGAATGATATTATACAAAGTTTTAGACGATACAATTATGATATCATCTCGGAACACAATGAGGATAATTACTTAAACAATTTGAGAGAACGTTCCGACTATTTGGACAAATACCTAAACATGTAAGCTATGAAAGTTGCCATCTTTGGACAATACTATCAAAACGACACCCGACCAATCATTAGAGATATCTTTGTTTTTTTCAATGCTAATAAAGTAGATTTAGTAATTGAAGAAAACTTTTTGAAGATTTTATATGAGCAAGAATTGTTGAAAAATGAATATCAAACTTTTAATAGCACTAAATGCTTAGATAATAGTTTTGATATTTTAATCAGTATTGGTGGAGACGGAACTATTCTAAGAGCGGCCACTTATGTAAAAGATCTAGGTATTCCTATTTTAGGAATTAATGCAGGAAGACTTGGATTTTTGGCTAAAGTTCAAAAAGAAAACATTGAGACTTTCCTACAATTAGTATTAGAGAAAAAATACAGCATTTCAAAAAGAACCTTATTAAGCTTGGAATGTTCTCCTGAAAACGATCAGATACAGGAGTTGAATTTTGCAATGAATGAAGTTACAGTAAGTAGAAAAGACACCACCTCGATGATTACTATCGAAACTTCATTGAATGGAGAGTATCTAAATTCGTATTGGGCTGATGGATTAATCATATCCACCCCAACTGGTTCCACTGGCTATTCCTTAAGTTGTGGCGGACCTGTACTAACTCCCGATGTAAAAAGTTTTGTTATCACACCTATAGCTCCTCATAATTTAAACGCACGTCCTTTAGTAATTCCAGATGATACTGAAATCAAACTAAAAATATCAGGAAGAGAAGATCAATATTTGGTCTCATTGGATTCAAGAATAGCTTCCTTAAACAACAATTCCGTATTAACGATTCGCAAAACTCCGTTTGAAATCAATATGGTAGAAATTCCGAATGAAACTTTTCTAAAAACACTAAGAGCAAAACTTCTTTGGGGAGAAGACAAGCGAAATTAGCCCTACAAAAACATACTACTTCGACAAGTTTTTCGTTTTATAGCAGTTCATTGCGAAATGAATTTATATTTAAAGTTTAATTCTGTTAAATTTAATTCTTTATAAAAACTAATATCATTTTTATTAGTGGCTATAATTGTTATATTTGCACGCTATTTTTCGATTAATGAAAAGATTAATTTTATTCGTTATTATTTTAGGATTATCTAAATTAAATGCTCAAATTCACGAAGTTGGGGTATTTCTTGGAGGGAGCAACTATATTGGAGATGTAGGAAAAACAAATTACATTAACCCCAATGAGTTGGCTTATGGTATTTTGTACAAATGGAATAAAAGCCCTAGACACGCATATCGTATCTCTTATACGCAATCAAAAATAGCTGCCAATGATGCCAATTCAAGTGAAAAAGCACGAACCTTAAGAGGCTACAGCTTTGTAAACAACATCAAAGAATTATCCGCAGGATTTGAGTTTAATTTTTTTGATTTTAATTTACATGAATTTGGCAACAGAGTTACACCTTATGTTTTCACTGGTCTTTGTTATATCAACTATGATGAAATATACATCAAAGATGGTTCTTCAAGGGTTGACAGAAATACTAGTACCTTTGGCATTCCTATGATTGTAGGGATAAAATCGAACATTACACCTGATTTAATATTAGCAGGAGAAGTTGGCGTTCGATATACATTTACAGATAATTTAGATGGAAGTAATCCTAAAACGGAGAGTTTAAAAAAATATCAATTTGGAAATTTAGACAGTAAAGACTGGTATGTTTTTACAGGAATAACATTAACCTATACTTTCGGAAACAAACCTTGTTATTGCGCAGATTAATACTATGAGTTTATTAGATTCAATAAATAAAGACAATTTACCCAAACACTTAGCCATCATTATGGATGGGAATGGTCGTTGGGCTAAACAACAAGGTTTATTGAGAGCATTTGGACACGAAAAAGGGACAAAATCAGTTCGAACAACTGTTGAAACTTGTGCCAAATTAGGAATAGAAAACCTAACCTTATATGCTTTTTCTACGGAAAATTGGAATCGTCCTAAACTAGAAGTTGACACCTTAATGAGATTGTTAGTAAGCTCGTTAAAAAGCGAATTAAAAACACTTCAAAACAATAATATAAAGTTAAATTCCATTGGAAATTTGGAACATTTACCAAACAGCATCCAAAAGGAACTTAAAGACGTTATCGAAAAAACAAAAAACAACACACGAATGACCTTAACCCTAGCATTAAGCTATGGTTCACGTGAAGAATTATTAAATGTTGTTAAAAAAATAAGTGATAACGTTAAAAATAATATAATTTCAATAGAAGCTATTGATGAATCAATTATAAATCAGCATCTTTACACGCACAATCTACCCGACGTAGATTTGTTAATTAGAACCAGTGGTGAACATAGAATTAGCAATTTTCTATTATGGCAAATTGCCTACGCAGAATTGTTTTTCACGAATGTTTTGTGGCCCGATTTTAAAGAAGAAGATTTATATGAGGCAATTATTAGCTATCAAAAAAGAGAACGCAGATTTGGAAAAACAAGTGAACAAATTAACAAATAATAAAGTACGCTTAATGCAATGGAAATCATTTCTTTTACTACTTATATTAGGAAATGTTTTTTATGCAAATGCCCAAGAAAGACTACCTTTTGATCAAGGAAAAAAGTACATTCTTTCAGGGGTTCGTGTAACAGGCAAAATTAGTTATAACGAGCAAACTGTTGTCACCTTTGCTGGGCTTGAAAAAGGTCAAAATCTTACCGTTCCTGGAGAAGAAATTAGTAATGCTATAAAAAAACTTGGGAAACTTGGGCTTTTTAGTGATATTGATTTTTATGTAGATCAAATCAAAGGTGACAGTATATCATTAGAACTTAACATCAATGAATTACCCAAATTAGGAGAAGTAAAATTCAATGGCGTTAAGAAAAATAAAGTAGAAGAACTTATTAAAGAAAACTCATTGACAAAAGGGAAAATTGTCAATGAAAATCTTATCACTACCACAAAAAACTACTTAGAAAACAAATACAAAAAAGACGGTTACTTCAACACCAAAGTAGCTATTCGAACTATTATTGATACCTCTACGGTGAACAATGTCAATATGCTTATCAATATTGACAAAGGAGATAAAGTTAAAATAGAAAAAATCACTTTCGAAGGAAACTCAAAGCTTTCTAGTAAGAAGCTTCGCAAAGCGATGAAAAACACCAAACAAATCAATCGAATCCGTATCTTCAAATCATCAAAGTTTATCAAAGGTAAATACAATGAAGATTTGGTAAAAATTGTTGATGCCTATAAAGAGAAAGGATATAGAGACGCCAGAGTGATTAGTGATTCCGTTTGGATGGATCAAAAAAGAAAGAAATTAGCCATAAATATTAAGGTTGAAGAAGGTCAAAAATATTATTTTGGAAACATTAAATTCATTGGTAATTCTGTTTATTCAGACAAATTATTAAGTGAGATTTTAGGAATCCAAAAGGGTGATGTATATAATGGTGTATTGTTAGAAAAAAGGGTAGCCGATAAATCCAAACCTGATGGTGAAGACATTACTAACCTTTATCAAAACAATGGTTATTTATTTTCAAACGTAAATCCTGTGGAGGTTAAAACCGCTAACGACTCGATTGACTTTGAAATTAGAATTACCGAAGGTCCTATTGCCTATTTTAATAAAATTACGGTAGTTGGTAATGACAAAACAAATGACAAAATCATCTATAGAGAGTTACGAACAAGACCTGGTCAAAAATACAGCAAGGAAGATTTAGTTCGTTCTATTCGTGAAATTGGACAGTTAGGATTCTTTGATCCTGAGGCAATCAAACCCGACTTTAAAAACGTAGATCCAACCGCAGGAACCGTTGATATAGAATACCATTTAGCGGAAAAAGGTTCAAGTCAAATTGAGCTTCAAGGAGGTTACGGTGGTGGTGGTTTCATTGGAACCTTAGGATTATCGTTCAACAATTTCTCCACTAGAAGTTTGTTTAAAAAAGATGCTTACAAACCACTTCCTATGGGAGATGGTCAAAAAGTATCGTTAAGAGCACAAGCGAGTTCGTATTTTAGAACCTATAGTTTATCATTGTCTGAGCCTTGGTTTGGAGGTAAAAAACCAATCAGCTTCTCAGCCTCTTTATCAAGTAGCCAACAGTTTCTTTACACTGGTTATTCAAGTAGTGTAGACAAATCAAAAAGCTTTACTATTACGTCATTATCATTAGGATTAGCGAAAAAACTTAAAGTACCAGATGATTATTTTGTATTGTCAACAGGAGTAAGCTTACAACAATACAAACTCCATAATTACAACACTGGATTATTTACTTTTGGAGATGGATCGTGTAAAAATTTATCTTTCAACGTAGCGTTGAGTAGAAATAACAAAGCATTTAACCCGGTTTATCCAACACAAGGTTCGGAGTTTACATTATCAACCAAATTCACATTGCCTTACTCTATGTTTAACAATGTTAATTATTCTGATTTACCAAATCAAGCGGCTTACAAATTGACTTATCAAGGAACTGCAAGAAACAGTAATGTGGATAATGCTTGGATTAACACTGGTGATTTCATCAAATTGACTACAGTTAATGGAGTTACTGATTATGTAAAAGTAAACGATTATACTCAAGCAGATGTAGATCAAGGAAAAGTAGACCAGAAAAGATTCAATTGGTTAGAGTTTTACAAAGTAAAATTCAAGGCGGATTGGTATACTAAAATTTATGGAAATTTAGTATTAAGAAGTTTAGGAGAATTTGGATTCTTAGGGGCTTATAACTTTAACAGAGGTGTTGTACCATTTGAACGATTTTATTTAGGAGGAGATGGATTAGCCAATTACTCATTAGATGGTAGAGAGGTAATTCAGTTAAGAGGTTATCCTAACCAATCATTATCGTCAACAACGGGATCCACCATTTATAACAAATTCTCATTAGAATTACGTTATCCAATAACCTTAAAACCTCAAGCTACAATATACGCAATTACATTCTTGGAAGCAGGTTCTGCTTACAACAAGTTTCAAGAATACAATCCTTTTGTTTTGCAACGTTCAGCGGGTGTAGGGATAAGAATATTTATGCCAGCATTTGGGTTGTTAGGAATCGACTTTGCAAATGGATTTGACCCTGTCCCTGGACAAACACAAAAAAGTGGTTGGCAAACACATTTTATTATTGGTCAACAATTTTAGTATATTTGTTACGTTTTCTATTTCAAAGCAATTACATATGAAGAAATATATATTAGTATTGATAATCACTTTAACGGCAACCCACTCAATGGTAGCGCAGGTTAGAGGAGTAAAAATAGGTTATATTGACATGGAATATATCCTAGAGAAAGTTCCAGATTATGCAGAAGCCAAAAACCAATTGGAGCAGAAAGCAGAGAAATGGAAACAAGAAATTGAAGTTAAGAAAAATGAAATTGCTAAACTTAAAGAAGCTTTAAAAGCCGAAAAAGTTCTATTAACTAAGGAATTATTGGATGAGCGTGAAGAGGAAATCACTTTTCTTGAAAAAGAACTGATGGATTATCAACAAAAGAAATTTGGACCTAATGGTGATTTAGTAGTTCAAAAAGCAGTGTTAGTAAAACCAATTCAAGATCAAGTATTCAACGCCGTTCAAGATATCGCTGAAGTAAAAAAATACGATTATATTTTCGACAAATCTTCCGATTTAACCATTCTATTTGCTTCCAAACGATTGGACATCAGTGACCGTATTGTTGCCGTTTTAACACGTGCTTCGAAAAGAGATCAGATGAATAAAAAGCAATTAAAAGAAGAAGCCGAAAGAGAAAGAAAAGAAGATCAGATGGCCGAAAATCCTGAAATGTCCGAAAGACAAAAGGTTATTGAAGAGAAAAAAGCAGCGCGTTTGAAATTGATTGAAGATCGTAAAATAGCTGCGGAAGAGAAAAAAGCTGCAGCTGACGCAAAAAGAAAACAAATGATTGCAGATAATGCAGCGAAAAAAAATGGCACAGTTTCTGATAAAGGAACAACGGCCGATGGAACCGCAACTGATAAAACAACTGAAGCTGATAAACCAGCAACAGATAAAACAGCAGCAGCAACAGCATTAGCAGAGAAAAAGGCAGCCGCAGATGATGCAAAGAAAAAAACGCTAGAGGATAGAAAGAAAGCTATTGATGATAGAAAGAAAGCAGCGGAAGACAAACGATTAAAAGCTTTAGCAGACAGAGAAGCTTCTAAAAAAGCCAAAGAAGACGCTAAAAAAGATAATACCGTAAAACCATAAATAATTTAAACAACAATTAATACTTAGAATGATGAAACAATTAAAAACTTTATTAATAGCTACTGTAGCTTTTCTTGGTTTTCAAACAATCAATGCTCAAGCAAAAACAGCTCACGTTGATGTGAATGAAATCATTTCAAAAATGCCAGCTGTACTAGATGCACAAGCACAATTGAAAAAATTAAGCGAAACTTATGACAAAGACTACAAAACAATGGTTGATGAATACCAAGCAAAAATCGCTAAATACGACAAAGAAGCTAGTACTGTAACTGACGCAATTAACCAAACTCGTCAAACAGAAGTTCAAGATATGATCAAAAGAATTAATGATTATAAAGAAACTGCTCAAACAGAATTACAAAAAAAAGAAAGTGATTTGATGAAACCATTAATGGAAAAAATCAAAGCATCTATCCAAAAAGTAGGAAAAGCTAAAGGTTTCCAATATGTATTGAATGCTGAAAGTCTTTTATTATCTGATGGACCAGACTTAACTCCAGATGTAAAAAAAGATTTAGGATTTTAATCTTAACTAAAAATAATTAAAAAACTGCTCATCTAAATTGAGCAGTTTTTTTTTACTTTTGTTTCAATGATAAACAACCATCCTATAGGGCTATTTGATTCTGGAGTTGGAGGCACTTCCATCTGGCGAGAAATACATCAACTCCTTCCCAATGAAGATAGCATTTACTTGGCCGATAGTAAAAACGCTCCCTACGGTCAAAAGTCAAAAGAGGAAATCATTTTTTTAAGCGCAAAGAATACTGAGTTTTTACTGAATAAAAACTGCAAGATCATTGTGGTCGCTTGCAATACTGCAACGACCAATGCAATCAAAGAACTCCGTGAGCGATACGATGTCCCTTTTATTGGGATTGAACCTGCGATTAAACCTGCTGCTACCCATTCACAGACACAAACAATTGGAATATTAGCAACGCAAGGAACGTTGAACAGTGAGCTTTTTCATAAAAATGTAGAACGCTTTACGCATACTAAAATCATTGAACAAATTGGACACGGATTGGTTCCTTTAATTGAAAGTGGACAAATTGATTCCAAGGAAATGAGTCAATTATTGGAATCGTATTTGAAGCCAATGATTGAACAAAACATTGATTATTTAGTATTGGGATGCAGTCATTACCCCTATTTGATTCCACAAATCAAAAAGATACTTCCACAACACATACAAATCATTGATTCCGGGGAAGCAGTAGCGCGACAAACAAAAAATATTTTAGCAGAGAAAGTTGGTTTTCGAAATGAACTTACACAAAGCGAACAGGAGTTTTATACCAATGCCAACCCAATGGTATTGTCGCAACTATTGAACAATCAATATAAAGTGATTCAAGAAGATTTTTAGTTTTTATTTTATATTAAAATAACTCCAAAACAATAGTCTTATGAGTTATTTGAGGGGATTGTAAAGGGATAAAATCAAAATCAAGGGAAAAACTATTAAAATGAGTATCTTTGCAAAAATTTTCAGTAATGACCAACGGTAATCGTAATAATAAAAAATCAAGTTCAAGCAAGCCAAATAACGCTAAAAAGTCAAGTTCTTTTAAGCCGAAACCAGCAATGCAAAAAAGAAGTCAAAAGCCTGTGAAGGCTACAGTGGCTAACAATGTTCCCAAACCTCTTAAATCGGATGATATTCGATTAAACAAATACATCGCTAATTCAGGGGCTTGCTCCAGAAGAGATGCAGATATTTACATTCAATCAGGGAATGTAAAAGTGAACAATATCGTGATTACCGAGATGGGTTACAAGGTGAAACCTGGGGATGTTGTAAACTTTGATGGCGCTACGATTATCCCAGAACGAAAAGAATACATCTTACTGAATAAACCTAAAAACTTCACTACTTCAAACGAAGAAGATGTTGATCATCGAAATGTATTGGAATTAGTGAAAGGTGCAACGCCTTCGAAAATTCAACCTATAGGCAGAATGGATAAAAATACAACGGGTTTGTTGCTTTTTACAAATGACACCGATATGATACGAAAATTTGGTTTGCCAAATCAGAAATCATCAAAAATATATCAAGTATCCTTGGATAAAAATTTGAAATTTGAAGATTTAGAGAAAATTTCGAATGGCGTAACCCTAGATGGACACCGTTTGTTTGTGGATGAAATCAGTTATATTGAAAATGAACCAAAAACGGAAATAGGTTTGAAATTAAGAACCCCAAATGTAAAAGTGGTACGTGCTATATTTGAAAACTTTGAATACAATGTTTTAAAAATAGACCGTGTATCATTTGCTGGTTTGACTAAGAAAAATTTACCGAGAGGTAATTGGCGTTTCTTGACTGAACAAGAAATCATAAATCTTAAAAACGTATAATTCGAATCGTTGCTATGACTTCTCAAAAAAACTTATCCATTGCGCACGCTTGGTTTGAAGCTTTTAATTCACACAACTTAGAAAAATTATTGTCCTTATATGATGACGAAGCAGAACATTTTAGTCCTAAGCTAAAAATTCGTCATCCAGAAACGAATGGCTTAGTAATAGGAAAAGAAGCATTGCGCACTTGGTGGCAAGATGCTTTTGATCGATTACCAAGTTTGCATTATAAGGTTACTTCACTTACCGCTAATACGGATCGTGTTTTTATGGAATACATTCGAACAGTGGACCACGAGGAGGATATGCTTGTAGCGGAGGTATTAGAGATTAAAGAAAATCGAATTATTGCTTCAAGGGTGTATCACGGATAACTGCTTAGTTATCAATTCCAATTAAAGAGTAGAAATGGGCTTTCTATGGAGGTTTCTTTATTTCCATAGGGGATACTTGTGCTTACTATGGAACTGAATTAGTTTCGGTAAAATAAAATCCATCACCTACGGGTAAAAAACAATCTTTAAAAAGGAAAGCTAATTATTGTAGTTGCAATATTGTGAATAATGTGTTTACAATGGTGAATAATACTATTGTAATGATTAATACTACTGTTGCAATGGCGATTTATGGTGTAGCAACGGCGATTTATGGTGTAGCAATGGCGATTTATGGTGTAGCAATGACGATTTATGGTGTAGCAATGACGAATAAAGTTGTGCAATAGAGAATGATGTGATTGCAATGACGAATTATGGTGTTGCAATGGCGATTTATGGTGTTGCAATGGCAATTTATGTTGTAGCAATGGCGATTTATGTTGTTGCAATGACGATTTATGGTGTAGCAATGGCGATTTATGTTGAGACTAGACAGAATTTTGTGTAAACTCTAAAAATGCTTAATGTTTTATTTTACACCTATTCCCAAAGATAACCAAAAACTGGTTCATAATCAAACCCCATTGATTAATAGGTTTAATCCAGCTCTTTTCATTGTTTTTAATTGCAAAA
>CANCJZ010000004.1 GCA_947378465.1 Flavobacteriaceae bacterium | reverse complement strand
GCCGCCAATGGAGCCTTTGCAGGAACAGGGACTGTAGCTACTTGGTTACAATTTGGAGGATGTTGTCCGGATGTATCCAATTATAATTTTGACGCATCAAGAGTAGCGAGAACCTCAACAGAAACAAGACCTAAAAACTTGGCTTTATTGCCAGTGATTAAATACTAATTCCTTTAAACAACCACTACTATTTTTTGAAAAGCCACCTATAAAAAGGTGGTTTTTTGTGATTAGTAATTTCGAATCACTTTTTTATTTTAAAGAAATTCTGGTTTTTATCTTATTCTTAAATTCAAAGGCAATGCAATTTTGAAGTTCTTTTGATCCATAAAAAGAAGAATAATAGGATTGCAAATACTCTTTTCCTAAAGAACTGTCCGATTGAATCTCTAATTCACAAAGATCAGCATCAGGGAGGCTATGCCATAATTGATGTGTTTTATGATTCTTAGGGGCAATTATTGCATCTTTGATTTCCCATAAGTTTTTATTTTTATAAATAACAAGTCTTCGTTTGTGATGAATCCCTCCCAATTGTTGAAAAGCCTTAATCGTACCTTCAAAGATAAATGCTTCCTCGGTTTCTTTAGTTTTTACGACCAATGCCTTGGACCAATAATACCATATAAAGCGACCTCCTTTGAGCATTTGGTCGTGGTTGTCCACAATCACAGTATTATGGGATAAGGTCCCAAAAAAGTATTTGAAACTTCTTTCATCAGTATTATATTTATAGGAACCGCTGTCTCTAATTATATTTACTCCTTTACACCAAATGTCCACATGTAGGTTGTCCGCATGGGAAGGTCGGTCCCTATAACTACCGCATTTTATAAAAGTAAAAGAATGTTCTTTTCTAAACAAATAATAGCCTGATGATTCAAAAACCACCATCCCCATTTGGATTTTTATTCGGGGATAGGAGTAACGACTTTCTTGCCTTTCAAAAAAATCTTCCTGTTCTCCAAAAATTGGGCTTCCCGTAAGTAAGGTGTGCAAACTATTCAATTGCGGACGATAATCCCTATACTCACTATCGCTTAATGGAAAAAACCAAGCGCCATCATTGGCGCCATAATTAGGCAAATACCCATTTTCTTTTTGAACAAATTGAATAAGGAAATTCAAACTCTGATAGGCTTTATTATATACCTTTTTGGAAAAAGGCTTTTGTGCTTTTTGAGTGATATGCAATCCAAAACTCAACAACTGAATCAACACTCTATGGTAATTCATACTGTGTTGAATAAAGGCCCCATCAGCATAAATCTGATAATCGATTTCTTGTTCAAAATACTTACGTCCTCGTTTGCTCCATTTTTTTGCCTCAGGAATAAAGGGGAAAAACAACTCCGACAAACTTAACGCTAAGGTTTCCGTCAATGCGTGATTGTTTCGAACTGCAATACGCGAAAAATGGATATGATGGTAAATGTGGTGCAATTGCCAATACAGCACATTTTGAATCTTAGCCCACAACTCAGGAGTCAAATAAATAGAATCTTTATAAAAATTCAAAAGATACATCCAATTAAACAATCGCAACGAAATTTCCTGACTGCACTTCCAGTTTGGACCTTGATTTATCGAATTCCATTGAATCCAACTATCGATTTCTTTAAATACAAATTCGGAATGATCTTCGTCAAAATGATAGTCGTAACGCATCAGCGTAATCAAATAACTAAAGCGCGATTTTTCCCATACATATTTAATATCTCCTTGAGCAGTGTTGAAATCGTTAATCTCGCTCCAATGTTGTGCATTGTTGTATTCGTAATGGGTATCAGGATTGGTAATCCAATTGTACTCATTTCCCAAAGGAATCCATTCATTACTGAAATATTGGATTTCGCCATTCAATATACGTTCTGCTTTTTCTTTTAAAATGAAAGATGGTTTTCTTTTAAAATGTAAAGCCTTTCTATTTTCAAATAAAAAATGAGAAGGAGTATTTCTCCATTGATCAAGACTAATATAAAAAAGGGACTTTGGCTTAGTAGGATGGACGTATTTTAAAACACCTGCTTTTTTTTGGGAGAAAAACCAAATTCTATACAGGACATACCGAAACCCCATATTTTTCACCAATTCAAAAGCAAGTGTTAGTCGTTTCATTTCTTATTTATTAATTGCCCACTAATGGAATGCCAATTATAGTCCCCCTTTTTTTTTAAAAGCGCTACATGTATTTTAATTTCAAGTGGCGATTCTTCTACAAAAGAATAGTATTGTATTCACTTCCTCCTTGTTATAATTGATATTGGATTGCTGGATTTGATAAAATATCTCATTCATAATAATTTAATGTTTTATCTAATGTGTTAATTAAGAGCGATTATAGATTGTTTAAAAGCCAATCATTGCAATTTTAGTCAAATTTCATAATGAGTAATCAATTATTACAAACTCTGTCATTCTATTGTTAAATAATTTTGTAAAGGAAGGTAAGAGTTACTAATTCCAATTGACAGAATTAGTTGAGTAGTATATCTAAAATTAAGTGATAATTATATGCCTATCTCATGGAGATAATAATTTACTGTAAAGTCAGAATAATAAATAAATAATTGAAAGGATGGAGACGAACGACGTAACGAATACTACGATTCAAAAGAAAAAAGTTTTGGTTTTTGATACCTCAAAAGGATATTCAAGATTGATCTATCGCTTTTTTGGAAATTCATTTGACATCAAGCAATGTGCAAGTGCTAAAAATTTGTATGCCTATGATAAGGTGGATTTTGATTGCGCCTTGGTAATCATCAATCACAATGAAGATGTGTTGAATTTGAGTTATATACATTCTAAAGTGGATACCGTTTTTCTTGGAGCACGCATCAAAAATTTTGACCATAGTTTGTACAAAATGGAGGGCATTATCTATTTGGATTTATTTGATAGAAAAACAGTGTTTTTAAAATATTTGATCATAAAGCTAAAGGAATTAAAGATAATACATAGCAGTTCCAATGAAGGACACACAAATGATAAAAACATTAATTGACAAAGTTGTTATTAACTACTGAATTAATCTAAAATGAAAAACATAGCTAAAAAAAACGGAAATGGTGAAAATGCTATAGGTATAGTAACTTCATCCCTAGTAAAAATTTACAGAGATTCTTCAACCTTAACGATCCCTTTGGAATTGATTAAGAAAACTTTTTTATACAAAAGAAAAAAGTATCACAAAAACTATCTTTTCTTCATTGTAGCTATTGCGCTCACTTTTGCAGTAGATTATTTATTCTTGAAAACCACCGCGAATCTTATCCTTTTTCAAGTGCTAACTGCATTTATCATTGCGCTTATGATTAAGGATTACGAATATAAATTATTGATCGTTAAAGAATTTGATTTTATTGAATTAAAAATTAAGGAAGCCATTCTTGAAGATGCAGTGGAATTAGTTCAATTAATTCATAAAAATATGCCCATAACTGAAAATAAAATCAAAAATAACAAGGCTAAAGCAAGTTTAACCATCAAGCCTAAATCCATTGTCTCTAATTTTGTTTCAGATGATTTTAAAAGCGATCAATTAGAAACCAATTCAATGTTATGAAAAAAATTATACTATTATTCATAATCGCTGTTGTTAATTCAGTGACTGCACAAGATAGGAAAGAGCGCTTTACCATTAAAGCAGGTGCCAATACAGCATTTTTTTCTGGGAAACAAGCCAATTGGAAAGGCGGAATAGGCTATCAAATAGGACTTGCCTGCGAAATCCCATTAAGTGATAAAATTAGTTTTATTCCTGAAATTGATTATATCCGAATCCACGCCAATTCCAATCGTACTGAAATATGGCCCTACTATGGAAACTATTACATCACTGTGGAAGAAAAATTAAAAATGTCCATCATCAGTTTACCATTGTTATTGAAATACAATATTAGTCAACATTTCAACCTTCAATTAGGACCACAAATTAATTATATAGCCTATGCAGCACGAGAGCGGACCAACAAATTCGATTCTGAGAAACCCAATGCCTATATTAAGGATTTTGATTTAGGACCTTCCTTAGGAATTGCCTATAATATTACCTCAAAATGGCTTGTGGAAGCTCATTGTTTTGTAGGACTATTGAATGTGGATAAAAATCCTGGTGACTTTAATAAAGGAAGTGCGACCAATACCGATATCGGTAAAATGAGTATTGCTAATGTGAGCATTGCCTATCGATTATAATAAGAAACAAATTTTCAAACACACACAATTAAAATGAAAACAACACTATATTATCTGATTTTATTTCTATTTAGCTGCTTTGGCTATAGCCAAGTAGGTATTGGAACAACAAGTCCTGATAGCAATGCCATTTTAGATTTGACAGCTACGAACAAAGCTTTATTGCTTCCAAGAGTAGCGCAAGTTTCGGACATCATCGCTCCAGTGAATGGGATGCTCATTTACGATCAAACATCTAAATGCCTCCGTTCCTATGAAAATGGCGCTTGGTCGTTCTGTTTGTCCTCTAATAACGACCGACCTATTTTGACCTTTGCCAAGGATGTATTAGTAGGGTGCACCGTAACTCCTGAAGTATATGTTTCAGGAATTCGAATTACTACTGGAGTTGCATGGTTATCAAGTAATCCAGCCGTAGCGTCTATTAATAGTTCAACTGGAGTGATTACTGGAGTTTCGGCAGGAGCTACAAACATAACAGCAACTTATAATGGAGGTACTTCTACTTATCCAATTACTGTATATAATGCCGTAAATATCTTTACTTCAGGAAGCGGAACTTTAGCCATACCTAATGGAGTTACACAAGCAACTGTTGAGGTGTATGGAGGAGGCGGTAGTGGTGCAATGGGATACAATCCACCGTGGCCAAGTGGAGGCGCTAGTGGCGCTTATTGTTCCAAGGTAATCACTGTAGCTTATGGTAGTACGATTAGTTATTCTGTTGGTACAGGAGGGGCTCCAGTGACTGGAGTTGTTGTTCTTGGGATTGCTGGGGGTACTAGTACTGCTACTTATAATGGGACTACCTTGACCGCTACAGGTGGAAGCGGTGGGAAAACGAATCAACTTTCTACTGGAGGAGTCGCAACTGGAGGCACTACAAATATTAATGGAAATGGTGCCTTAATATCAATTAATTCTTTGACTGCTAAAGGCGGTAACGGAGTGGGTCCTGGTGGAGGAATCGGTGGACTTGGTAATGGGACACCAGCAACGGCAGCCGGATCCGTAATTGGAGCGGGCGGTGGTGCTACTACGGATAATGGTTTTGTTGGAACAACAGGTGCCGGTGCTCGGCGGACAAGTTAACATAACATTTACCTGTCCTTAATATAAATTTAGAATCTTCATTATTTGATTATATATGTTTTGTTTCGAGATTATCTCCTCTAACCTGGAGGTAATCTTAAAAACAAAAAAAAACTCAATGCGATTGAGTATTAATTTTAGAAAGTTAATTAGGTAAATAAAGTTTGGTTGAAAACAGGTGTTTCATTTTTGAAAGACCTGTTTTTTTTGGTAATAGATTTTTTAGGGGGTAAGTTGTAGGAGGTTGGGAGTGACTATATGGGTTATAAAGTTCTTAAAAACGGATAACCTAACTATAAAACTTAAAATAAGCCTACAACCTATAAGAAACCTGCTGCTTAAAAATGGTTTTTCCCCTTTCAAAAACAATTAACGAAAGCTACAAAATGTTTTTTGAAGCTTCTAAAATGTTTTTTGAACTTTATAGAATTGTTTTTGAAGCCTCAAAAAATATTTTTGAATGGGGTAAAAGTATTTCAGCGCCTTCAAAAATGATTTTTCCTTTTCCAAAAATGATTTTTCCCTATGCAAAAGACATTCAATAGGGCTTAAAACTATTATTTTAGGCTTCAAAAGTATTTGATGCGTGGGGTAAAAATAGTTTTAGCCCCTTTAAAATTATTTTTCCCCGTTCAAAAATAGTTTTTGGAAAAGGAAAAATCATTATTTTTAAGTGTCTCTATTTTTTTATTTTAATAAAATAAAATTTTTAATTTATTTAAAATAAAACAATTAAATAGTGATCCATTGCTTGGTTTTCAAACTTTCAATAGCCGCTAAAGCCGCTTGAGTGGTGTTGACTAACTCTTCAAAAGGAATAATCGGGGGAGTTCCTTGCTGCAGTTGTTGTACTAGTTGTTCTAATTGATTTTTATGTCCTTTATCCATTGAAGAAGAAAAGGAGCTGAATCCTTTGAATCCGTAGCCTTTTGTTTTTCGGAAGTTATCAATAATGGCTGTGCGCTCTTGGGAATATATTTCAATCCGTTCTTTGGCATAAGCTTTTGATCCATTTGAAAAGTAATTGATCACTCCTGTAGAACCATTTTTATATTTTAATAAAATAGTCGCATTGTCAGTGGTTTCTTGAGGATTGCATTCCATTGCATTCATACATACACTACTCACCAAGCTTCCCGTTAAATAAGTGATTAGGTCAATAAAATGACACGCTTCGCCAATAATTCGGCCTCCACCTACCTTGCGGTCGTGTACCCAAGCGGATGGAGGCAAGCTGCCCGCATTTACTGTGGCAATTATATTCATTGGAAGCGTACCTAATACTGCTTTTATTTTTTGACTATGAGGTGAAAATCGACGATTAAAGCCCACTGAAATGCTGTATTTACCTTCTGTTAGCTGATAGGTTTTGAGTATTACTTGCAATTGAGGTGTGGTAATCGCCAATGGTTTTTCAACAAATACGTGTTTTTTTTGAAGTAAACATTCACATACTAATTGTGCGTGACTGTTATGTCGGGTGGTAATCATCACCAAATTGACATTGGAATCCTCCAAGATGCTTTGATGATTGGTAGTGGAAAACGCAAAGTTGTATTTTTTAGCCAAGCTTGTACTTGAAATCCCGTTGGTACTAGCTATACTGTACAATTGGACATTGGTTTTTTTTAAAAGAGGCAATAAGGTCATTTGGGTAAAATTACCTGCCCCAATGATGCCAATGCAGGCTTTTGATTTGGAGTAGTTATAATTTGATAAGGCAATAGTTTGCAATGGTTCCAAACTATTCTCCTCGTATTTTAAAATAGTAGCAATGGATTTACTTGTTCCAATATGATTGTAAATTCTTTGATACTCTGCTAAGGGAATTACCTCGCTAATCATCTCTTTTACCTGAAGTTTAGAGGTTGCTAGGGCTTGCAGAACAGCTTCAAAGTTTCGTTTCTCCGTCCAGCGTACAAATGGCAATGGGTAATCCTGACCTTTTAACTCATAATGATCATCGTACCTCCCTGGGCCATAGGAACAGGATACCTGAAAACTCAATTCTTTTTCATAAAAATCCGCTCGGTTGAGTTGTAATCCAACCACTCCTATCAACACAATGCGCCCTCTTTTTCGAGACATTTGCGCCGATTGACTAATGATATCATTGGTTTTGCTGGATGCGGTGATCACTACGCCATCACATCCAATGTGATTGGTGATTGAATTTACAAATGCAACCAAATCTCCTTCTGATTTAGGATGAAATGGAATGATGCCCCATTGTTGTGAAAGGCGCAGTTTTTCTTCATCGGGATCTACTCCAATTACGCTACAACCATTGGCCATTAGCAGTTGAGCGGTAAGCATTCCTATCAACCCCATTCCTATCACTACGATGGTTTCCCCCAAAGTAGGATTCAATAAACGAATTCCTTGTAACCCAATGGCGCCTACTACTGTAAAAGTAGCTTCCTCATCTGTGACATTGTTGGGAAGGTGTGCCACCAGATTTTTAGGAATGCACACGTATTCCGCATGGGCTCCGTTGGAAGCTACTCGATCGCCAATGGCAAACTCAGTTACGCCTTCCCCAATAGCAATTACTTTCCCAACGTTGCAATAACCTAAGGGGATAGCTTGGTCTAGTTTATTAGCGACCGCTTCCAAAGTAGTTTTCAAACCTTCTGTCTTGATTTTATTCAGCACTTGTTTTACTTTGTCCGGTTGTTGTTGGGCTTTGGCTAGTAAACTTGACTTTCCAAATTCAACTAACATGCGTTCCGTACCTAGGGAAATTAAGCTTCTGCTGGTTCTAATCAGCACTTGTCCTTTTTTGACTTCTGGAGCGGGAAGTTGTTCTAATAGGGTAGCTCCTGTTTTAAGTGATTGAATGATTTGATTCATAGTATTGAATGATTTTGGGTGGGGGTAGTATCATAAAATTGTCGCATCCACGATTCAATTGCCAATAAGGACCAAATGGTATAGGAAGCATCGATTTTTCCCTCTTGGTTGTCCTTTATTAACTGTTGAACCGCTTTAAAGTTGAAAAGCTTTCGTTCGTTTATTGCTTTTTCGGAAAGATAATCATCGATATACACGGTCATTTCTTCTTTTATCCATTGTCGAACGGGGGCTCCAAAACCGGATTTGCTTCGGTATATTACCTCGTGCGGCAGGTATTTTTCCATTACTTTTTTCAAAATATATTTCGTCGTTACGCCTTTTAATTTCAAATCTACGGGGAGGCTACAACTGAACTCTAAGAGTTCTTTGTCCAAAAAAGGAACTCTTACTTCAACGCCAATGGCCATGCTCATTTTATCCGTATAATTCAAATTGTGATCGGTTAAAAAAAAGCACTGTTCCAAATACAACATTTTGTTGAGGAGTTCTTTTTCAAGGGGAATGTTTTGCAATTGGTCCTGGAACAATTGCAAAGGATTATAATTGCGAATATTTTGTTGATGAGATGAGGCAAATAATTGTTGAATAGTGGTTACGTCCATCCATGAAAAATACCCTACCAATCGTTCTTCTTGTGTGCGATGAATGTGTTGCGTTAGTTTGCGTGCTCTTCTGAACAGTGTTCTGTCAGCGGGTAACGAATGGACCATTTTGCGAACTGCTTTTCGAATCCATAGCGGAATCACTTCAGTATAGCGTTCTATTTGCAGGGCTTGATGGCGTCGGTATCCCGAGAACAAATCATCGCCAGCAGTTCCGCCTAACAATACAAGGATTCCGTCTTTTCGAGCTTGAGTGGCTATTTGCAATACGTTCAAAGGAGCAGGATCGGCTTGAGGTTCGTCAAGATGATAAATCATTTTATCAAAATCCTTTATGATGTCAATAGTGGAATCCACTTCAATCAGATTAACATCCAAATGGTGAGCAACTATTCGTGCATAATGCAGATCATTTTTAAAACCTTCGTCTAAATCGGCTCCATTATTCGTTTTGATAGTATAGCAATTGAACCTTTTCTCGGGATGCAGTTTTTTGGCAAGAGCAACTATGGCACTGGAATCCAATCCCCCAGAAAGAAAGAAACCCATAGGGACATCGGATAACAATTGTCGTTCCACAGCAGTTATCAGTTTTTGTTCCAATTCAGCGATTAATTCCTGCTCAGTTTTGGCGCTTCTTTTTCCTTCAAAAGGTATTTTATAATACTTTGTAATTACAAATCCTTCTGGTGATTCAACAGGAACGGTCATTGCATGTCCAGGCAATAATTTCAATACTTTTTGGAAGGGTGTTTTCTCCCCAGGACTGTATAAAAAGCTAAGGTAATTTACCAAAGCTTGGCTATCAATTTGAGGAGTTATGGAGAGCGGAATTATGGATTTAATCTCGGAACTGAACCAAAAGAGTTCTTTACTGGCATAATAATACAAGGGTTTTACTCCAAAAGGATCACGGGCAATAAACAATTCTTTTTTTATTTTATCATAAATAGCAAAGGCAAATATGCCATTCAATTGAGTAAGCACCTCCCTTCCATATTCAATATAGGCATACAATAGTGTTTCGGTGTCCGAATGGGATTGAAAGCTGTATTTGCCATTCAATTTTGATCGGATCTCTTGATGATTGTATATTTCGCCATTGTAAATCAATACATAATTCCCACAACTACTCACCATAGGTTGATGTCCATTCTCGGAAACATCTTGAATGGCCAATCGCGCGTGACCTAATCCCAGGTTCTGATCGATGTACATTCCGGAACTATCGGGACCTCTATGGCCGATACGCGCTAAAGCAGGCGCTAAAAGTTGGTCTGTATTTTGGGAAATGATCCCTACTATTCCGCACATAATTAGTGTTTTTTTTGATGGTAATGGTGAGCCCTTTCTACTGTATATTTTAAAGTCTTTTGCGCACAAATATTCCAAGTGTAATTTTTCCCCTTGTCAAATGTATTATTTGCTATAAAATGGCGGAGTTCGTGATTTTCAAATAGCAGTTGGAGTGCATTTTTAATGCTGGAAATTTTATAAGGATTAAAATACACCGCTGAGGAACCCAATACTTCACCCATTGGACCATAATTAGAAGAGGCAATGGGCAATCCTGCAATCATAGCTTCTAACAAAATAATGGGTAAATTCTCGCAACTGGAACCAAAGACAAAAGCATCAGCATTATGATACTGATGACTTAATTCCTCGTGCGGGATATCACCAATATATTCCAAACATTCGCTAGAGTTGGGATAACGCTGATACACATCTTTCAATAAATCAAAACTATCCAAAACACTACCCACTAACTTGAGTTTAATAGGTAAACCCAATTGATGTAATTGACATACCGCTTCAGCAATGTTCCATTGGTGTTTGTAAACAGTTATGTAGGAAACATATAAAAACTCAAAGAGATTGTCTTTGTTGTAACAAGAAACTTCTTGTTGGTACCTTGGTTGAAGTTGGAAGGAACGGTGAACACCGTGTGGAATCACGATTGCTTTAGGATGTTCCCATTTCATTTTTGTAACGATGTTTTTTTTGGCATATTGTGTTAAAAAAATCAAACCTTCCGCTCTTTTAAAGGTATAGGATTGAGTGTAATACAATAGTTTCAAGCGAAGTTTCATTTTGAAACCATAAGCTTTTGATTGTTCAACATCAAAAGGCAACATATTTTGTGATAGTGTGACAAAAGGCCTGAAACTGCTGATAAACGTTCCTCCAGGGACTAATAGTAGGTCACAGTCAGCGGCTTCTTTTTTTAAATAAATAAATTGAAATAAAAAACAATGTAAGGTGGATTTGTTCAACAAAGCATGGCTTCTTTTTTCTATAAAAATAAATTCAGGAATATCTTTTAAAGTAGCCTCACTTGACCATAGTATGATTTTACTGATGCCTACTGATTTAGGCTGAGCATGTTGGAGTAATGCCTTTAAGTGCGTCAATCCTCCACCTTTTCTAATGTTTGAAGCATCAATTCCTATTATCATAAACAACGTTGTTTAGCTTTTTTAAATAATCAGTATGCTAATCATTAGCACTATTGAATTATTTCAATAAAATCTGATTCAGGTTTACAACAAAATAAAAGCAATATTCCTCAAACCATATTCACATTATTGCCTTTAGATTGTTATTTTTTAGAAATTAAATTCCTTTTTGATCGATCTACAAAATGCGTTATTTTAAAACGGATAACGAATTTGCAGCAGTGGTTTCGGGATCAATACGTTGCCCCAATTGATGCGAACGATTGGAAAGTAGTACTAGATCCTCATCCGAAGTGTTAATAATTTTCTGTATGGCTTCTTGCAATAAATGCACCTTAGTAGTTGGAAATGTATAACCATTATAACCAGACACTACAAATACTGGTGCTGCTCCGCAAGCATCAGAACATATTATAGGCAAACCTGCCGCTGCAAATTCATGCAATACCAATGCCCAAGGTTCCTTAGTACTCGGCAAAATCAAACAACCTGCTTGAGCAACCAATGATTCAAATTCATCCGGTTGTACAAAGTCATGAATTTCAACGGTACGTTGTTGAGGTATTTGTGCTTTCAAGGGTCCGTGGCCTACAAATCGCAAGGTCCAATCTTTTTTATATTGCACTTTATCCCAAGCTTCAATGAGTAATTCTAATCCTTTTTCGTTTGCAAATCGACCCACAAATAGAAACTGATGGGGATATTTTTTCTTTTTGTTCGCTTTTGTAGATTGGTAAATGGAATTAAAATAAGGCAAATCAGCGGTTAGAGAATTGAAAAGAATTTCGCTATTCCTAAAGCCTAATCTTTTGCCGTATTCGTATTGATAAGGTCCTGCCACCCATAAATAATCAAAGGCCTTCCGATAAAATAATTTGAAATAGATACTGCCAAGTTTTTGTCTCCAACTTCGATTGTAAGAGGTGTCCGAAATGGCAATTATGGGAAAAGGCTTTTGACGCAGTTTCAAACATATTTTCAAATAGTCTCGATCCATCCATCCTGAGGTAAAAATGATGTCTGGTTGAAGTTTTAGTACAAATTGCAATAGGGAAGTGTTGTCAAATTGGGATTTCCCATAATAAAATACATTATCAAGTTCCAGTGGAACATAAGGCGTTTTCTTTTTTTGATCCCAATGGACTACGTGCACCTCTGCTTGATGATTGCTTATGTATTCTTTAAATACGGCCACATTGTACCCCATAATTTCGGCATACAAATATACTATTGTAATTTTTTTAGCTTCCATGTTCAATGATGTTTGAGTATTTTTCACACATTGCCTCATCGGTATACTTGCTCTTTACTTTTTCCAAAGCTTTAGTAATAATGTTGTTTCTTAAAGTATTATCTCCAATAAGTTGGTTGGTTTTGGCGACTAAGTCATGTAGCGAACCATCGTATAACAAACCATCAGAAAGATGGCTTATGATGGTGGAAGGTCCTCCTGATTTATCACTTGCAATTACGGGGACTCCATAACTCATTGCCTCAATTAATGTTCTTCCAAAACCTTCTTCCGTTGCTGTGGATAAGGCAATGTCGGTTTGGCTATAAATTAAGGCAAAATCGGATTCATAGCCTTTGAATTCAATACAATCATCCAAATGATTTTGGCGAATAATTCGTTCCAACATCAATTTATATCGTTTGTCTTCGGTAGTAACGGTAGTGCCAAAAATTAAAAGCTTTACGGGGTATAGGGGTTTTAATAATTGGACTAAACAAATGGCTTGCCATTGATTTTTTCTTCTGCAAATCCCTCCAATTGTTGCTAATTGAATACTAGTATTTTGAATAGGTACTGTTGGTTTATCAGGCATAGGGATGCCATTTTCAATTAAATATACACTTGCTTCACTGGAAGCATAACGCTGCATTAAATTAAATTGTTTGTGTGAAATGCCTACAAATACTGAAACTTTTGGAAATATAAGCCATCTTAAAAAAATTGCCGACCAATTGGTATAGAACCATCCTCTGGAAACATAGTACAAAGGTGTTTTTTTGGAGAGCAATAGTGCTAACATTAATGCGGGACGATCTGAACAAAAGTAAACTGTGTCAGAATTAAATTTTGTAAACTGCTTCTTGATCCATCGGCATAATATTATATAGCGAATCGGTTGGAATAGTGATATCGTAGGGGTACTATCAAAAAACAATAGGGTGATGGCAGGGTTTAGTTTTGCAAGATAATCGCAGTTTTTGGGCACAGCCAAAGTTACTTGATGTCCTATGGATTGTAATCCATTCATCAAGGTAATAGTCGATTTGATTCCTCCTCCATGGTCGGTAGGGGTAATCATCGGACAAAAAATACTATGTTTGTTATGTTCTTCCACCTACGAATAATTTATATAAAGGATTAAATTTTAAAGAGCAATAAGCAGCCGTGTTAATCGCGATACGATACACCAAAATGGGCAAAACAAAATAAGCCAATACCCGAGCTTCGTTAGAAAAGCCTATCAATGTAAAGCACGTCTTTTTTAAACAAATTAATAATGGCTCGTGAATCCCAAATAGGAAAAAAGAATAGGAAGCGTTATTTTCTAAATGCTTAATCAGCGGTTTGTATTTTTTACAATAATCATACACTTTCCATACAAATGCTACTCCTAATAGAATGGCTATTGGAGCTGCAAAGTCTATTGGATTGCAAGGATATATTGGAAATTTTGGCATATAGGAAACTCCCAACCACAACAATCCTAAAATGATAGTATTTGTTTTTAAAATAAAAGGAATCACAGGAATTTTACCACAATGAATGGCCATTCCAATTAGAAAATACAACAACGAACTGTTGTGAAGTACTTCCAGTTCAAATGGAGAAAACAGCAAATAGAGATAAGCGAATCCAATGACTACTATGCCAGTTTTTTGAATTAAATAATATAAAACTGGTGATATACCGATTAGCACAATCAAATCGCGAATAAACCAAAATTGATAGCATACAGGATGCATATACACACTTAATAGAAGATGCCCAAACGAAGAAGTTAATGCGATAGGATTGTTGACATACGCCTTTAATTGTGGTATGTAACTGATTAAAATAAATACTGCCGACCATAAACTGCTCCATAACAGATATGGAATCACTAAGGAGCGGATTCGTTTTTTTATTTTTTTAAAATAAGAAATAATAGTCAATTGATACTCGAACAGCAATAGATAAGCCGAAATCATAAAGAAGCCTGGGACTGCAATTCTACAAAGATGAAAGGAAATAAAATCTTCTATTGCATGATAAATAGGATTGATTTTGAAATCAGTCTTTATGGATAAAGTATAATTATAACTATGAATAAACACAACCATTATCATGGCAATGAAGGAAAGTGTTTTTATTTTTTTACTCAAATACTCATTCATATTCCACCTCCCTTTCTGTATTGTATTTTGTGAAAACAAAGAGCGCGAAAGTGTAGAAAAACATCAAGTTTCTCGGCAAATCAACACTGAACTGTGCCAATCCTAAAAAGTAGACGGTCGCAAAAATCAAAAACAATTCAAGTTTTGTATTTTCTTCATAAACAAAGAACACTTTATACAATTCATAAATGATGTAAAGCAATACGAAAAGAAAAACAACGATGGAGAGAGGACCTATTTCAATTAATAATTCTAAAAATATATTATGAGGGTAATCATGCGTATGTGTAGCGATTTTGAAATTGCCAAACCCAACCATTGCCCCATTGGTATTGAGGTATTCTATTGCGGAATTCCAAATGTGTTCTCTCCCTGTTCCTTCCTCGCTAGTCCCTTCAACATTGGAAACGATTCGTGATTTTACGCCATTATCCTCCAAATAATGGAGGTAGTTATATATGGAATAGCTTATAAAAACAATTCCTAGCCCTATTCCTAAATAATTTTTTGTTCCTTCTTTAATGAAATTATACAACACAAAGAGCACTATAGCCAACGCCAAAGCAGCAATGGATTGTCGGGTTTGACAAATGATAAGCATTACTGCAAAAAACAATAACGGGAACAGTAAATAAGTTTTTTTTAATTCAAAATCGAGTAAGTATATCAAGTAGGCCAATATCCCTATGCCTGAAATTCGTGTTGCCGTTATAATGTCAAAATCATGACCGCGAATCCCATCGTTAAGTATTGAATATACTTGCCATACTTTATATGGAGATAGACTTATTCCTTTATCGGTTGCGTTGGAAAAGTGCGGTACAAACAAGAAAAAGGAAAGCAATAGAAAGGCTTCAAAATTAAACTCCTTTATTCCTTTGTCAAACGTATGTATTGAAAATACAAAGATGGCCAACCACGTCAAAAAGAGTTGGATTTTCAAGTTTTGATACCCATTATCCACCGAATAGATAAAAGAAAATACTATTAATACAAGCAAAATAGCATAAGGAAGTAGAATGGCAATTTGCCCTGCATTCAATCGATTCTTGAAATGTAATCCACCTATTAGTCGGATTATAAAGAACAAAACAACGATACTTCCCAGTATTCCTAGATTGATAATCCCCGTTAATTTGCTTAAAAACAAACAAAATGAATAGCCAAACAACGGTAGTGCCAATGCAATTTCATTATACAGTTTTTGTTGTGCCATTCCTACTAATATCCCACTAATTAATAGAACATAAGGAACTGCAATTGCATTGCAATCAACAAAGAACAGTACAACCGCTAGAACTACTATGACAACTGATTTGATCATGTTTATTGGGGATAATTGTGTATTAAGTACAATTGATTTTGAAAATTGGAAAACTGCACTTATTAATAAATATACGGCTCAACGACAGCATTAAATGTGTCGTGTTGATTCTATTCAAATAACTTGTTTTGAATAAATATCTCGGATCATAAATAAATATATTACGTATCTGATTCGAAATCTCTTTTTGAATGATTGAATGGTAATTATAATTGGAATACGCATCAAAAGCACATAATAATTCAATATTGGATTCTTTAAATGCAATTGTTTTTTGTCGAGATAAATTTCGAGAAACTCCTCCATCATGAACTCTATACACACTCATGTTTTTATTGATAAAATGGAACTTCCCTTTTTCTAACAATAACAAACACAAGGCGCGATCGCCTGATTTGGCTTTAATGAAAAAGTCAGGATACTCCAACACTTTATTTCGAAATACCATCGAATTCGTTGGACATAAATTTCCTCCTAAGCGAATCACCTCTTTAGGACTAAGTATTCCATTCAATAGTGTTGCATCACTAATATAAGGTGCCGTACTCTTGTCTTTTTGAAAATAATTAGTCCCTTGATGAAAGCTCATTACATATTCTGGATGTGCTTCTAAAAAGTCAATCTGTCTTTGCAGTTTTAAAGGATCTGTCCAATAATCATCTCCTTCACATAACGCAATATATTTGCCTTTGCATTGTTCCAATGCCCAAATAAAGTTGGGCATCATTCCTTTGTTAGGGGAGTGTTTGGTATAATGAACATTCTTTATTTTACTCGTCTTTAATGCAAGATCGACCTTCTTTTCTGTACCATCAGGGGAGGCATCATCGGCAATAATTAATTCCCATTCGAAGCTACATTGCTGCATTGCTACACCAAGGATGGCTTCGGAAATATATTTTTCATGACCATAAGTGATCATGCATACACTAACTAACGGATTTTTCTTCATGGTATTCAAGAATTAAGTTTAAAGGGGGAAAGAACTTTTTAATTGTAGCCGGTGCCCCTACTACCAAACAATTGTCAGGAACATCTTTGGTTACCACAGCACCAGCACCTATAATGACATTGCTTCCTATGGTAATATTTGGTAGTACTACCGCATTTGTCCCAATAAAAGTATAGGCTCCTATATGACAATGCCCTGAGAGATTTACATTGGGACAAAGCTCCACAAAGTCGCCAATAACACTATCGTGACCAATCGTACAATTCAAATTGATGAGTACGCCTTCCCCAATACTGATATCGCTCGTCAATACGGCATTCGTCATGATGTTTACTCCCTTTCCTAGATGGTTCCCAAATTTTCCTATCTCACTCAAGGGGCTAATCGTTGAGGTGAATATCCCGCCTAAGGCAGTAAATTTTTGATATAATTTATAACGCAATAAAGGATTGCCGATGCCAATAGTGAATTCCTTCCCATACTTTTTAAAACATTGTTTCACCTCTTCCTCGGTCTTCAGAATTAGAAACCTTTGAAATACTAAATCTCCAATGTCTTTATTGACATCATCATAAAAGAAAATGGGTTTTGTTTGTTGCTCTTGATAAAGTACTTCTAATACTTCTTTAGCAAATCCTTTGGCTCCTACTATTAACATAATTTCTGATTGATTAGATGACACACTTGCTCTAATTCGTTCTCTTTTATTTGATGAGAAAGTGGCAGACACATTATTCGGGAAGCAACATTTTCCGAATGGGGCATTTTTGCACTTTTAATATAATTGAGGGTATTCAGTGAAGGATAAAAATAGCGTCGAGGATAAATACCTTCTTTATTGAGTTCCGATTGAACTGAAAGCAATTGTGCTTCTGATTCGAATTGAATAGGGTAATAGTGATAATTCCATTGAGTCCCTGGTCTCAACTGCATTTTTTTTAGTTTTTCAAAATTGAGCCCAGCATCATAGTAGTCCACCGCTCTTTTGCGGTTTTCTATTATGTAATGAATATGGGCTAGGTTTGTCAAACCCATAGCGGCTTGTAATTCTGAAATTTTCCCATTGATTCCTAATCCGTGAAACTCTAAGGGACCATTATGTCCAAAATTGTGATTGTAATATAAAATAGCGCGCAATGATTCCTCTTTACAAAATACCGCTCCGCCTTCACCCGTATGAAAAATTTTAGTAGCGTGAAAACTACAGGTGGATACATCGCCATAATTGAAAATGGATTCCCCTTTATATCGCACCCCAAAACAATGCGCCGCATCGTAAATTACTTTCAGCTGATGCTTTTTTGCAATTGCTTCAATCGCTTCTACATGACAAGGATTCCCAAATACGTGGGTCGCTAATATTGCTCTAGTCTTGGACGTAATAGCCGCTTCTATTTTGGTTTCATCGATCGTCAAATGAAGCGGATCAATATCTACAAATACAGGTGTGCATCCTTCCCATACAATGGCCGCCGTAGTGGCAACATAACTGAAGGGAGTTGTGATGATTTCTCCTTTTTGTCCTAAGTTTTTCAGCGCAATTTGTAGAGGGATTGTACCGTTATTCATAATTAATATGTTTGAAACTCCTAGATGTTCTTTCAATGAAGTTTCAAGTTCTTGAATCAAAGCTCCTCTATTGGTGAGCCATTGATTTTCCCATATACGACGAAGTTGTTCATAATACTCTTCAATGGGTGGAAAAAAGGTTGCGGTTACATTTAGCATAATGGGTTGGGTGTTTAGTTTTATGAAACATAACTTTTCAAGAGGTACTGATAAATAGGGCTTTTATTAATATGATGGGCCATAATATAGACCACAACGCCTACCATTAGGCTGGCTACAATAGAACTACCTGCTGAAAAGAGGAACTCCAGATTTTTAAATAATGCTATGGATCCATACAATACTACGCAGCATAATAGCGTAGGCATTAAATCCATAAACTGTTCTTTGGTTTTGTAATTGATGAACTTTCCGCAATAATGGGAATTGAGCAAGTACCCAATAATGGCATTAATGATGGAAGATCCTACAAATGCATAAATCCCAAACGGATAGGTTACCAGTACGGTTACTAATAGCAATGCTTTTTTGATGATTTCTAATTTCAAAAAAAGACCGCTTTGGCCATACACTTTTAGAATATTTACATTAAATACTTGTAATGGATACAAGATGCTTGAAATACAAATGATTTGAAAAAATGGTACGGCGGGCATCCATTGTGCTCCCAAAACAAAAGAAAATAGTTCAGGCGCTAAGGCTGCAAGACACACCATAATCGGCGCCGTAACAAAAAAGCTTGATTTCAAAATCAATCGGTATACTTCAGAAACCTTTTCAGGATCGTTTTTTATGGAAGCCAATAAGGGAAAGGATACCGTTGAGATGATTCCTGAAAGAGTACTTACAGGATATTGATTGTATGCGTTGGCGCGTTCATAATAACCCAACATTTTAACGGGAAAAAAACGGCCAATGATTACGAAATAAATGTTTTTGAAAAAAATATCTAGGATACCCGAACACACTAATTTCGATCCAAAGTTCAAATGATGTTTGAATTTTGTTTTGGAAAATAACAATCGCGGTCTCCATTTGGAAAATGCATAATAAATCACCGTACTTACACTTTGTGTCCCTAAATACATATAAACCAAACTCCAAATGCCATAACCATTGTAACACATAAGCAATCCTATCGCAATGCCTGCAATTGTTCCAGCAATATTGAAAAGAGCTATCTTTTTGAATGCCATTTTTTTATTCAATTGCGCCAATTGCACCAGATTCATCGAACTAATGATAAATCCCAAACTGTAGATTCGGATAATTGCAATCAGTTGTGGCTCCTTATAAAATAAGGCAAATAAGGGCGCTAGTAAATAGAACATTCCGTACAACAGCATCGCAAACAATACATTGGTATAGAATACGGTATTGTAATCCCATTCATCGGCATCCTCAGTTCGAATTAACGAGGCTCCTAATCCTGAATCGATGATCAAGCTGCCAAGGTTAATGATGATAGTAATCATTCCCATCATGCCAAACACACTTGGGCCTAGTTTTTTGGCAAGTATCAATTGCACAACGAACAACAATCCTTTTAAAAAAAAGCTGTCGAAAACACTCCAATAAATACCGGATTTTGCCTTGTCTTTTAGATGTTGCATCGCTTCTGAATTTTAGTTCTCTTAGTATTTGGTACAGATAAACAAATCTTCTTCTGGGTTGACCCCAAAGGATTGGAATTTCTTTGAAATGTTGATTCGATTCACAATAAAGCCTACCGATTCCAAGCGCTGGATATAATCTTGACCATATATCCTTACGTGATCGTATTGCCCAAAATGCTGCTCTCGTTCTTTCGCTGTTTGTATCTCTGGATTTTCATAACTGGTCGTCAACAATGGGGAAATGGGTACTTGTAATACGGCAGTTCCTTTAGGTTTCAATACACGATACAATTCTTTCATCGCGCCAATATCGTCCGGAATATGCTCCAATACATGATTGCAAAGGATTAACTCAAAACTATTATCCCCAAAGTCTAAATCCATAATATCCCTATTGATAGTGTGCTCCGGATAATGGTACCCGGGCATGAATTTATCCGCACAGACGTATTGTTTGTATTGGTATCTCATAAATTCTCTGGAAAGCATCAGCTCGGGTGCCATATGCAAAATCGACAAACTCGGATCATTGCGCAGCACATCAAGTTCAAATTCCAAAAAAGCATACACCAAACGATCCCGATCGATAGCGTCACACTTCACACAACCGCCATTCCTAATTCCCGCTCCAATGATTTTATAATCAATTATAGCTTGATGGGGTAATCCAATCGGGATAAATCCATTTGAACTGTTTTCACAGAAGGGACAATAGTATTCCCCTCCACGGTATTTGAACACCCGATAAGAGGTTCTCAGTTCTCTTACTATACGTTTAAGTTCCATAATTACTTTCATTAGCTAAATCTTATTTTGTCCAACCATTTCTCCCATAAGGATACTCTGCTCGGTTTCACCCCATAGCCGTAGCCATAACCGTAACCATAGCCGTACCCTTTGTTGGTAGGAACGTCATTGATCAAAACAGATACATTAAACAATTTGTTCTCTTTTTGTAACTCCTCTATCTCATCCAAGTATTTCTTCTCTGAATAATTGTGGCGCAATACATACACAAAGGCATCAGCGTATTTGGAAATCAATATAGTGTCCGATACCAAACTCACCGGCGCAGTATCAACTATGATATAATCGTACTGCTCTTCTAATTCATTAAACAATTCTTCGATTTTTTGATTCAGCAATAACTCCGTCGGATTTGGTGGAATCATCCCTGAGGCCAATACCGAGATATGATTCTCCTTGTCTTCTTGTATAAAATGATTCACCGCGAATTCCTCTTGAAACAAATAATTCGTTAATCCCATTTGAGTATTGATCGTTGGTAAATATTCCTCAAACTTTGGGTTCCTAATGTCCATTCCTATCAACAATACCTTTTTGTTGATTTGTGCAAATGCCAAGGCCAAATTCACTCCCACAAAGGTTTTTCCTTCTTTGGGTACCGTTGATGTAATAAATATCTTTCGGCAGGAACTACTTTTCTTCGGTAAGGTTTTCAATACATATTCTAAATTGGCACGAACTATTCTAAATGATTCTGCAACCGTATCGCGATCCATTACGTGAATGATTTTCGATTTTGAAAAAGATATATCTCCCAAATACGGAACGGTCAATTTGTTTACAACATCTTTTTTGTTATTGATTTTTGTATCAAATAAAATCAAACAATAAATAAAGAGTATTGGCAAAAACAGTCCCATCACAAATGCCACTAAATAGATTATTTTTTTAGAAGGATATATTGGAATATAGGAACAGAACGCCTTTTCAATAAGTTTTGAATTTGCAGAAACAGAGTATAATGAGATGGCCGTTTCCTCTTTTTTATTCATCAAATATTTATAAGTCTCCGAGATCACTCCAATCTTTCTTTGACTGCGAGTAACTTCTTTTTCTTGATTGGGCAACTTGCTTATTTTGCGCATTACGAGATGATATTTCTTAGCGTAATAGTCATTCTCTTCCTGTAGTTTTTTGATAAAATTGCTCAATCCATCAATAATTGCTCTTTTCTGTGCAATAAGCTTGGCTCTTTTTTCTATCCAATCAGGATGCGTTTTGAAAGTACCGTTCGAAAACTTATTGAAGTCGCTGATGTCCTCATTGTATTGATTCATTTGTCCCATCAATATCTGATTCGTCGGAACAATATTCGAAGGGATATAATCCAACTGATCGTTGTACATTTCCTTTACAACACTTTCTACTAAATAAATGGTAGTGCTGTTCTCGTTCATTTTATTTGAAAATTCTTCCCTTTTTGACAAACTCACTCCTGATTCCAAGTCTACATCCACTATATCATTCAAGCGCTTGTAACGCTCGTCGGAACTTTCGGTATTGGACAACACCTGATCCACATCTGCCAATCGTTCGTTTACAAAATCATAAGTGTTTTTGATTTGTTGTTTCTTGTCCAAAATGGTCGATCGCTCATAGGTTTTAACCAATTGATCCACAAAATCAATCGCTCTTTCAGGCGATCGATCCGTAAAGCTGATGTCGCAAACTGACGTTTCTTCCCCTGGAGTGTCAATGATAATGCGATCCCTAAAACTTTCTACAGTGTTTTTTATGGGAGCAATTTGAATATAGATATTGGATAATTTTGAATGTTGAAACTCTGCATTTTTAATAATGCTAAACTTCACATTGCCTACTTCTATTGCTTTGTTGTACGGAAATGTGCCCAATGATTTCTTTTCACTGTCCAACAATTGAAAGTGATATGCGTCAATTTTATCGACTTCCAAAAAACGATATTCATCATTGTTTTCAACATTTAAGCTATCAGTAAATACCAATCGAATCGGTGATTTTTTATAAATATCTTCTGATTTGACATTCCCGTCAGAATAGTAACTAATGTTTAAATCAAGTTGCTCTATGGCTTCTTTGACATTTTCTCGGGATTTTATAAACTCTTTTTCATTGTCTATACTCACTCTATTTTGATTGTACACAGAGAATTTATCCGTAAAGGCACTAATCTCCGAGTTAAAGCCCGCTCTCCTGTAATCATTGATTAATATCGTGGACGAAGCCTTGTAAATACGAGTCAGATAACGTTGATACACATACGCCAATGACAGCGAGAGGAGCACAGAAATCACGATCCATTTCCAATACTTAAGATACTTTTCAATTTTTATCTTAAAATTAAATTTGTCAGTAGTATTCATACCTATAATTTTTTAACCAAAAAATAAACAGTGATCGTACTCGCAATTATTGACAATGCTGTAGCATAGGGTAGGATAGAGCTCGTGTTGATCTTCGCCTTATTCGGCTCCACATACACCACATCGTTTTGTTGTAAATAATAATACTCTGATTTGATAAAGTCTGGATTGGTCAAGTCTAAAGTGTTGATGGTGGTGATGCCATCGATTTCTCGAATAACCTTTATCCTTTTTCTGTTGCCATTGATGGTCAAATCACCCGCTCGGGATAAAGCCTCAATAATCGTTGTGCGCTCCCCACTTTCCAGCTTCTGTTCTCCGCTTTTATTGACTTCACCAACTACATACAATCGATAGTTGAGAATTCGGATATACAATATGGGATTCGATAAGTATTTGCTTATTCGCGCTTTTAGCAATGCTTCGAGTTCGGATTTCTTTAATCCTGCGATGTGTATTTTGCCCAATAATGGCATCTCTATAAATCCTTCGTTATCTACTAAATAAGTAACATTAGTAGGAGTGTTAACGGATTTGTCTGTGCTAATGTTCTTGTTCAAAGTGACCAAATTGAATACTGAGGCTGCTTCTGGATTATCGCCAGATACCGTTATACTCAATATGTTATCACTTTTAATTACCGGCTCAAAAGGTCGTGTAGTTTTTACCGAAATGGGAAAGTTTTCAGATTGTAAATACACCGTGTTTTTGCTGGTAATACAGGATTCAAAAGACATTATTATAAGTAGCAAGGGAACTATTTTTTTCATCTTTTAACTGTTTTTATTTATATCAATAAGGCGTTCTCAATTAGTAACTCTACCTTTAATTCGGTTATTTCTCTCAAATAGCGTTCGGCCAAAATGCTTCTATCAAAATTGGCCTTTGCATAGCGATAGCCATTGGCCCCATGATGTTTTATTAATTCGGGCTTATTCATATACAGCAATAACTTCTTTCTAAAATCATCGGGATTCTCAGGCTCTACATACACTCCCGCATCGGCCTTTTCAATCAATTCTCTCGAAACTCCGTCGATCGCCATAAGCGTCGGCTTTTTGCACGACATATAATCAAAGGTTTTGTTGGAATACACCGTTTTGAAAGCATCTACTTTTTTTAGTACGGATGCCCCAACGTCGGAAGCTAAAATGTATTTAAAGATTTCTGATTTGGGTACCGAATCGATAAAGCGAACATTCGTCAGCTCGAGTTCTTGTGCTTTCTTTTTCAATCGTTCCTTCTCCATTCCTTGGCCAATCAATAGGAATAAAGCTTTTGTGTCTTCCATGATTTTTGCCGTTTGTAGAATCTGTTCCAAATGATTCGCCAACCCGTGAGCACCCACATAAGTCACCACAAAGCGATCCTCTAAGGCTTGTTCTTTTTTGAATTGAGCGACATCAAAGGTTTTTAAATAAATATCCGATAGTGTAAAATCAGCCGCATTTGGGATATAGATGATTTTATCCGGATGAACGTGCTTTTTAGTGATTAATGTCTCTCTAAATGCAGGAGTTAATACATTAATTAAGATGGCCTTTTTATAAATAAAATGTTCCAACCAAAAGGACAACTTAATCAGTAAAGGATTCTTAACAACTCCCGTGTCAATCGCTGACTCCGGCCATAAATCGCGTACTTCAAATACAAACGGTACTTTTTTCAAGCGCGATAATACATAACCAGTGATTCCAATAAATAGGGGAGGTGAAGTAACGACAATTAAGTCATAGTCGTTTTTTAATTGGAATAGTCCAACAAATAAACTCGAAAAAACAAATGAGAAATAGCCGTAAAGTCTTCCCAAAAAGTTAGCATTGTAATTTTCCGATACATGACAGCGCCAAACGTCAATATCTCCTTGTTTTCTTCTTGCAAAGAACTTTCCTTTGTATTGCTCAGGTTTTTCTTTGCCACCATAATGCATCATTCCTGCTACTACGGTAATGTCATGTCCTTTTTCAGACCAGTTTTTTGTGATTTCATTCCATCGAGAACCGCCGGAATCATTTTCTTCTAAATAAAATTGATGTAATAAAAGTATTTTCATAAGCCAGTTTTTTGGGTTAACCAACACAATGCTACTTTAGGAACGCTTTGGAGGTTTGGGGTTCAACAAATTTAAAGTGTTAAAAAACATATCACCTTTCGATAATAAACAGTGCATTGCTAATTTTGCGATTATGTTTAATTACCTACATTTTCTAAACCTATTTATTCCTCAAACCCGCTCTTCCCTTTAACGCAATTGAACTTTCCTGATTAATGTTGACCGATTTCTAATTGTTTTTTTTTCAACCCTCGCTGCGTTAAAACCCTGCGTGGGTTCGAGACGTGAATATTTACCGTGATTTAGATACTTAAAATCTGTCGTTTCTCCGGGACTCATTGTTATCTTCAATCATTTTCTATCAATAGGTCTCCCGCGATATCTTGCTTCTTGCCTCTTTATTCTATTCTCTTCGGCCTATTGCCTAATGCCTATTGCCTGAAACCTTAAACAACCTTCCACTAAAAAACAATTAGCTTTTATGGTTTTTAAACTCTACCTTTGCCCCCAATTTAAAATACAATATGAATAAATTTGAACAATTAGGTCTGAATGAATCGTTACTGCTGGCGATCAAGGATCTAGGATTTGAGAATCCGTCAGAAGTGCAAGAAAAAGCGATTCCAGTACTATTGGAACAAAACACAGACTTAGTAGCTTTAGCACAAACAGGAACAGGGAAGACAGCAGCATTTGGTTTTCCGCTAATTCAAAAACTTGACGCTGAAGACAGAAGTACACAAGCGTTAATTTTATCACCAACGCGTGAGCTATGCTTACAAATCACCAACGAGATTAAACAATACTCAAAATATGTAAAAGGTTTACATACAGTGGCAGTTTATGGTGGTGCAAGCATTACAGAACAAGCCCGAGAGATTAAACGTGGAGCACAAATTATTGTGGCTACTCCAGGTAGAATGCAAGACATGATTAACAGAGGTCTTGTAAACATCAAAAACATCAATTTCTGTATTCTTGACGAAGCTGATGAGATGTTAAACATGGGTTTTTATGAAGACATCGTATCCATTTTGTCGGATACTCCAGAAGAAAAAAACACTTGGTTATTCTCAGCAACCATGCCTGCGGAAGTAGCGCGTATTGCTAAGAAATTTATGCACGATCCCGCAGAAGTTACTGTAGGAACTAAAAATTCAGGTTCGGCTACCGTATCCCACGAATTTTACTGTGTAAATGCTCGTGATCGTTATGAGGCTTTAAAACGTTTGGCTGATGCTAATCCGGATATCTTTTCGGTAGTGTTTTGTAGAACCAAAAGAGATACTCAAGCAGTTGCAGAGAAATTAATTGAAGATGGTTATAGTGCTGCAGCATTGCACGGAGATTTATCTCAAGCGCAACGTGATGGCGTTATGAAATCGTTTAGAGGTCGTCAAATCCAAATGTTAGTAGCAACTGACGTTGCGGCTCGTGGTATTGACGTAGATAACATTACGCACGTAGTAAACTATCAATTACCTGACGAAATTGAAACGTACAACCACCGTTCTGGTAGAACAGGACGTGCTGGTAAATTAGGTACTTCAATTGTGATCATCACCAAAAGTGAATTGCGTAAAATTTCAGCTATTGAAAGAATCATCAAACAAAAATTTGAAGAGAAAACCATCCCTAGCGGTATCGAAATTTGCGAAATCCAATTACTTCACTTAGCTAACAAAATCAAAGATACAGAAGTAGATCACGAGATAGACAACTATCTTCCTGCGATCAATGAAGTATTGGACGGTTTATCAAAAGAAGAATTAATTAAGAAAATGGTATCGGTTGAATTCAATCGTTTCATTACTTATTATAAAAAGAAACGCGATTTATCGGGTGAAAAAGGAGAAAGAAGCGAAAGAAGCTCTGAACCAAGAGAAATTAGAGCTGGTGATCCTGTTCGTTATTTCATCAACATTGGAACCAGAGACGATTTTGATTGGATGCAATTGAAAGACTTCTTAAAAGAAACCTTAGACTTAGGTCGTGATGATGTATTCAAAGTAGACGTTAAAGAAGGATTCTCTTTCTTTAATACTGACGGAGAGCATACTGAAAAAGTAATGGAAGTATTGAACGGATTTGACTTAAATGGCAGACGTATCAATGTGGAAATTTCAAAGAACGACGGTGGTGGAAGCGGACGACGTGATCACAACGGAAGAAGTGGTGGCGGAGAAAGAAGAAGCTTTGGTGGTAATCGCGACTCCAGAGGTGGCGGTGAAAGAAGCGGCGCTCCAAGAGGTGGTTTTGGACCAAGAAAAGAAGGTGGATTCCGTAGCGATAGCGCTCCGAAAAGAGAACCAGGTTCATTCCAAAGAGAAGAAAGAGCACCACGTCGCTCAGAAGGTTCAAGTGATCGTCCAGCAGGTCGTTCGTTTGAAGCTGCTAAAAGCAGACGTCCAAGAAGAAGTTAACAACTTTTGTTAATTTTCTTATAATTATTTTAAAAAGCTACAAAATATCTTCAAGAGTTTATTACTTTTAAACCTTCAAAACAGGACATGAGATATTTTGTAGCTTTTCTTTTTTTATTTATTTCCACCAACTTATTGGCTCAGGAACCTACTCTTAAAAGAGTAACAGGTACCATCACCAATGAAAACACTCTACTTCCTTTATCCAATGTCAACATCATCAATATGAATAAAGCCAAAGGGACCATTACGGATACCCGTGGTTATTTTGAAATTGAAGCTGCTTTAAATGACACCTTACATATTACTATGATTGGCTTTCAATCCTTAAGAGTAAGAGTTACCAATGACTGGATAAAAAACGGAACTACCCGTATTCAATTAACCGAAAAAGCAATCGCTTTGGAAGAAGTAGTCATCAAACGTTATGATTTGACTGGTTATTTAGAAGTTGATAGTAAATTAATCCCTGAAAAAGAAAACTATCGTTACAGTATTTCAGGCCTTCCACAGGCTTATGAAGCAGGAGAAAATTCCCCTAAAGCTTTCTCAAGAGTGGTAAATTCCATATTCAATCCCGCCGATATGTTGTACAATTTCTTTGGTAAAAAGCCTAAAGAACTCAACAAATTAAAGGCAATGAAAAAAGACGATACCGTTCGAAATCTTTTGGAAACCAAATACGATAGAGAAACCATTGCCCTCCTATTAGGTGTTGATAAAAAAGATATTGCTGAAATTTTACAACATTGTAGCTATTCTGATTCCTTTATACAAACCGCTAATGACCTGCAAATACTAGATGCCATCAGTCAATGTTATGAAGAATATAGAGTGCTAAAGAAAAAATAAAAACAATTTATGTTACATAAAATTAAATTATCAATAGTCGTACTTGTTACGACTATTTCGTATGCACAAACTTCTACTAAAGTGTTAATTCCTTATAGAGACCATAACACTTGGTGCTTATCCGATACTTTAGGAACGATAAAAGCAAAAACAACTTATAAAGATATTAAGGATTTTATCATAACTAGAAACAAGAGTTTTGTTGCTCGCTATTTAGTAAAAAACAATAAGAACTATTTTGTGGTAGATCAAAATCAGAAAGTGATATTGCCTGAAATGAATCCTTATGATTCCATCCATTTGAATGAAGAATTCCCTAATTATTATTGGGTTTTTAAAAAGGGAAAGGTTGGAATATGGACTGCAAACAAAGAAATTGTAAATTGTTTATATAACAAAATTACTCCGACAGACAACAAAAGTTTTGTAGTAGAAAAAGGCGAATTAAAAGGCTTGGTCAACAGCCAGTCTAAATTGATAATTCCAGTAGAGTATCAAAGCATATATTCCTCATGGGATGAAGCCGATCAAAAGAATCCAAAACATGTATGGGTGGCAGAAGGTGTTTTAGTAGACAAGAAATTTTACGATACTAAAATAAAAGTTGATGGTACAGATTTAGGCAATGCTTCCGTAATAGGAATTGTAGACTCCTCTGGAGGTGGAGCAGATGTTAGAAATCAAAAACTTGAGCAACTGAGAGCAAAATATGACAAGGTAGATTTTAATTTTTATAATGATTATGCCATAGTTACAAAGGATGGAAAAGTTGGAGTGGTTCAATTTGACAACCAAGAAGAATTAGTTACTCCTTTATATGAAGAAGTAGAACAATATGGAAATGATCATGGAGTAAGTTTATACAAGGTGAAGAAAGATCATTTGTATGGTTTGATAAAAGAAGGGAATACTTTCTTTTTGAATTGTGAATACGATGCTATCTTAGATGACCTAACCTTGGTAAAAGGGGATAAAAAAGGAATGATCATATTTAATTCCATTTATCCCTCCATTGCACCTAAATATTTTAGTATCAAAGAATACAAGAAAATAGACATTAGCGATACGTGGCAATTTGGATTGTATCAAGTAACTACTGAAAAAGGAAAGGGATTGTTAGGTGAAAATGGAGTGGAATTTTTCAAAGATTAAAGGCTTATGAAGAAAGCACTACTCCTACTCTTTTTAATACACTTTACTGTTTCTAATAGCCAAATCAATTTTTGGGATAATTATTATATCGATTGTTTGAAGAGTTCTTATACAATGAACTATGCCATTAGCTTGAGTTCGCCGAAGGGAAACTTCAACAGTGCTAAAGAATTATTGAAAAATGATTACTTTAATAATCATAAATTTGAGTCAGCACTTATTAGTTCATTATTAGATTATAATACTATTGGGAGTAAGCAAGTTGAAGAACATTTAGCAACTTCTAATTTAAACAAAGAACAACAAGATTTTGTTCGTTTATGGATTAGCTTTTATACTAAAAATTTCAATGCTTATCAAAAACAATTAGCGGCATTTCAAGAACATTATCCAAGTAATTATTTACCTATTAAATTGCGTTTACGAGCAATCTTGAATTATAGAGATAAGAGCATTTGGAATCAAATCAAGGAAAAGAAAGGGAGTTCTATCGCTACTATTGATAGTTTGTTACAGATAAACACTATTGATAAGGAAGATAGAATCTATTTTTCATTACTAAAGCTGGACTTTTTAAATAAAGCTGATTTTAGATCTACAGAAGAAGAAGTAGCGGTTGACGATATGTTGAAGGAGTTATTTATGCTATATATTTCCAATAAATCATTATTTCATTTAACCAATGTAAAAAACAAACTTAACAGCAGTAAATCGAATAGCTATAAAAGTACTGTTGCTGAAATAACGGAAGAAGAAGATAAATTATCTAACAAATCATCTACCGAAAGTGCGTTGCAGCTGTTGTTGCATTATAATAATGACAGTGATAAAAAAATGACGGTTGTAGATTTAGAAAGTGCTTTAAAAAAGCTGCTTCAAAAGGAAAAGAAGGCAAACGATCTGCATAAACTAAAAGCATTAATAGGAGTATATTCTTTAAGCAGAGAACCTGATTTAGGCGTTTTAATGAAAGGAATGTTAAAGCCTATTCCATTTATAAAAACCTTTAAACAATTGTATACTATTACAGGTACTAAAGCCTCTATTTTAGCTAATATAACTAGTTTATTGAATGAGGCACAATTTAAAGAGATAATCAATGAAACAGAGCTTACATTAAGATACAAAAATGAATACAATAAAATAAAAGGATTATCTGTAGAGGATTTGCAGGCCATTTATGGAATAATGGTTTTTTCAGTGTATTATGGTAAGTCTATAAAAGAAAGTGTTAAGTCTAGTTTTGGAAATTTTCAGGATGTTCCTGCTAGAGATAATTGCAAAGATGCGAGTTCCTATATTGCCTTTTTAACTCAGAATCCGTTGTATCTAAACGATTCCAAATACATTTCTAATACAGCAGTACTTAGAACAGAAGCCGAAATGTTTAAGTTGATTGAGCTTACTAATGAGTTAAGACAAATTTACCCAGGATCTTCTTCCCTACTCAACAATAGTATCCTCTCGTTAGCGATGAATAATAAAAAGGTTAGTGAAGTTAGAAAAGAAGAATATTATGAAACCTATTATAAACTAATTATAGATTATGTAAGTTTTTCCAATACCATTTCCATCAAAGAATATGATATGGATGTTAATTTTTTCGGGGCATTATTAAATTATAATAAGGAGGAATATGATAATTATTTTGATTATTTCTATAGTTTGATGAATGAGAATGGGAAAACAAATTCCATTGCCTATTTGGAGGCGGCCAAAAAGAACAATCCAAGCAACGAGAACTTGATTTATTTAAACTATACGATCAATAAAAGTAAAGGAGGGATTGCGTATCTCGATTCATATTTGGAGGCGATATCTACTCCAAACAGTTATGACAAAATAGATATTAGCTTACTAGCTATGGCTGATTCTACACAAATAAGCAATCGATTAAAAACTTCAATAACCCTTTTGAAGGAGAAAAAGTATTATAATGATTTGAAGAAATTACTGCCTTTGGCTTATTTTTTAAAGGAAAAGAATACTGCTGTAGATTTAGTCTTGTTTTTATTAAAAAACAGTAGCCGCGAACAACAATTTAATGATGATTTTTCTATAAATTGTTTGAAAGAATTATACACCGAATTTGACGAGCAAGATTGCATAGAAAGTTTGCTCATTATCAATAAAGAAGTTCCTGACTATGAAATGAGCTATTTGTATTTAAGTATTTTAAAGCTTGAAAATGAGGATCGCAAAATCAAGGGTGAAGGTTTAGCACTATTAAAGCGATATGAAGAGCAGAGTTTTCCCTCTTCAATGGGCTATTTAGGGAAATATTACCGATTAAAGAATTTCTTTAAAAAGGCGTATTTCAAAGAAGAAAATATGAATTTGGTATTTAAAGCAATACTCCAAAAATATCCGAATTCATTAGAAAAACTTATGGATTAAGTTGTGCATAGCGTTCTTCAATCCTAACAATATCTTTGATTGAATTACGAGCCCATTCCAAACGTTTTTCAAGTACTTCCTCAGGAGTCAATTTCCAATTTACTTCTGATTGACGCAATCTATTAGTAATGTCTTGAATGATGATGGCTGCGGAAACGGATATATTCAAACTCTCGGTAAAGCCTACCATTGGAATTTTCAAATAACCATCGGCTTGATCGATGACTTCTTGTGACAAACCATCGCGTTCCGTTCCAAAGAAGATGGCACTGGGTTTAGTAATATCGAATTCGTGCAACATACACGAATCATTATGAGGCGTGGTAGCAATAATTTGATAACCTTTAGACTTCATCGAATCAATACAACTTTGAATAGAATTAAATCGATTGACATCCACCCACTTTTGAGCGCCCATTGCGATTTCAGTGTCAATACGTTTGCCAAACTTCTGCTCCACTACATTCAATTCTTGAATACCAAATACTTCGCAACTGCGCATTACGGCACTGGTATTATGCAATTGAAAAACATCTTCCATAGCTATGGTAAAATGTTTGGTTCTATTGTCTAATATTTTTGAAAATCGTTCTTTTCTATTATCCGTTAAAAATCCTTCTAAGTAATTGAGTAAATCGTGATCGATCATAATAGGTTGGCAAAATTTTATTTGCCAAAAATAGTAAAAAAGAGTAGTTTTAAAATCAAAATTGAAAAGATGAAAAAATTAGTAGTACTAACAGGAGCTGGAATATCCGCAGAAAGTGGCATCAAAACCTTTAGAGATGCTGATGGATCATGGGAAGGTCACGATGTGATGAAAGTTGCCTCCTATGATGGTTGGTTGGAAAACAAAGCATTGGTATTGGATTTCTACAATCAACGACGAAGACAATTGCATACCGTTGTCCCTAACAAAGGACACTTGACTTTAGCCGAAATGGAAGATCATTATGAGGTTCATATCATCACCCAAAATGTGGATGATTTACACGAAAGAGCAGGAAGTACCAATGTACTTCATTTACACGGTGAATTGCTCAAAGTAAGAGGCGATAGTCCATATCCTACTGAAGTAATGGAATGGAAAGAGGACTTACTCGAAGGTGATTGTGATCCGCAAGGAAATCAATTACGTCCTCATATAGTATGGTTTGGCGAACAAGTCCCCGCTATGGAAGATGCCATAGCCATTACCGAAAAAGCAGATTATTTAGTGATTGTTGGCACATCAATGCAAGTGTATCCCGCAGCAGGATTACTTCACTATGCTCCTAAACGCATTCCAGTATTTTATATTGATCCTAAGCCAGCCACTTTGTACGAAGTGAACAATAGTGTGGAAATTATTGAAAAGACTGCTACCGAAGGAGTTCCCTATTTGAAAGAACTGCTTGTAAATGGTTTTTAAAAAAAATAAAAAACTTTACACTTATCACGCTCAACTTATAACTTATAACTATTTTTGCCTTTTTAAAACAACACACAAAATGCAACTAACCGAATTAAATGCTATTTCTCCTATTGACGGAAGATACCGTAGTAAAACCGCTGCTCTTTCCGCCTTCTTTTCCGAAGAAGCTTTAATCAAATACCGAGTTTTGGTTGAAATTGAATACTTCATAGCTTTATGTGAAGTACCATTGCCACAGCTTAGTGGAATTTCTTCTGATCAGTTTGAAGCTTTACGCGCCATCTATGTCAACTTCTCTACTGAAGATGCTCTATGGATTAAAGAAACTGAAAAAACGACCAATCATGATGTAAAGGCAGTAGAATATTTTATCAAAAATAAATTTGAAGAATTAGGTTTGATAGCCTACAAAGAGTTTATCCATTTTGGTTTGACTTCACAAGACATCAACAATACGGCTATACCACTTTCAACCAAAGAAGCTTTTGAGCAAACCTATATGCCTTCGCTAATAGCATTAATTCAAAAACTCAAAACGATGGCTGTGGAATGGAAAGATGTTCCAATGTTAGCCCGAACTCACGGACAACCGGCCTCTCCTACACGTTTAGGAAAAGAGATCTTGGTATTTGTGGAGCGTTTAGAAGAACAAATGCGTTTGTTATTCAACATTCCATTTGCCGCTAAATTTGGTGGAGCAACTGGAAATTACAATGCCCATCACGTTGCTTATCCTTCAATCGATTGGAAACAATTTGGAAGTAGCTTTGTGGAAGATACTCTTGGATTACATCATTCCTTTCCAACAACACAAATTGAGCATTACGATCATTTTGCGGCTTTCTTTGATGCCTTAAAGCGAATCAATACTATCATCATTGATTTGGATAGGGACATTTGGACTTACGTATCAATGGAGTATTTTAAACAAAAAATCAAAGCAGGTGAAATTGGATCCTCTGCTATGCCTCATAAAGTCAATCCTATTGATTTCGAAAACTCAGAAGGTAACTTAGGGATTGCCAACGCCATCTTTGAACACCTTGCAGCTAAATTACCTTTATCACGATTACAACGTGATTTAACCGATAGTACCGTATTAAGAAATATTGGTGTTCCAATGGGACACACACTTATTGGATTTGAATCTACGTTAAAAGGTTTGAACAAATTGTTATTGAACGAACCAAAGTTTGCCGAAGACTTGAATAACAATTGGGCCGTAGTTGCGGAAGCAATTCAAACTATCCTTCGTCGTGAAGGCTACCCTAATCCTTATGAAGCGCTAAAAGGTTTGACTCGAACAAACACCGTTATCAATCAAGAATCGATTCACGATTTCATCAATACATTAGACGTTTCTGACACAATCAAAAATGAATTACTAGTAATTACTCCTAGCAATTATTTAGGAGTTTAGAAGAAAGAGGCAAGAAGAAAGAAGAAAGATATTGCGTTTAGACTACTCCAATATTGATTTAATAGTTTGGTTTTGTACCATTTGTATTGAATCAATATTGGAGTTGTTTTTTTGAATAGGTATTATTATTATTATGATACAAATGTTTTTACCAGTTGAAGCTTTACTGCTTTCTTCTTTCCTCTAACATCTATAATATTACGGTAGACATATATCAAGAGCTATAATCACGATAAATATTCACCTCTCGAACCCTCGCAGGGTTTAAACCCTGCGAGGGTTGGAAAAGATATAAAAAAAAACTATTAGAAATCGGTCAACACTAATCAGGGAAGTTCAATATTCTATTCTCTATATTCTATACTCCATCCTCTTCCCACAACATCTTTCTTCTTTCCTCTTTCTTCTATTATCTTAGCACTAAATAATAAACATATCATAAAAATGAGGTTAAGAAAAGTATTTTTAATACTTTTGCGCAAAATTTTAATTAATCAACAATGAAAAAAATAGTAGTATTAGCATCATTATTAATCGTTTTGGCTTCTTGTAGCAAAGTTAAAAAAGGAGAATTCCTTATTACTGGTACTGCAAAAGGGATTGAAAACGGTAAAAATGTTATTCTTCAAAAACAAAATGATAACGGTATGGGAGTAATTGCTCTTGATACAGTTAAAGTTAAAGACGGAAAATTTGAATTCAAAGGTAAAATTGAAGAGCCTGCAATTTACAGTATTTTATTACCGGATTACAATGGTGGTTTCCCAGTAATTGTAGAAAATGATGAAATTAAAGTAGAAGTAAATAAAGATACTATCTCAAATTCTAAAATTTCGGGTACTTATAACAATGATGAGTTCCAACATTTCAGAAAAACAACAATGGGAATTCAAAAGAAAATGATGGCTTTCCAACAAAAGAATATGCAAGTGTATAACGATGCTCAACAAAAGAAAGACACCGTTACTATCAACAAATTAATGAAAGAAAACAATGTTTTTCAAAAAGAAATGAAAGATTACTTTGAAAAATATGCGGATAATCATCCAAAAGCATTTATTTCATTATTAATCTTAGGAGAATCATTCCGTTCACCAGATTTCAATCTTGAAAAAACAAAGAAAACGTACAACAGTCTTGAAGAATCTTTAAAAAACTCTAAAATGGGTAAAAAAATTAAAGAACAAATCGGGCAAATGGAAAAATTATTAAAAGCTCCTAAAGCAACAACCCCTCCAACAGTAGGTCAAGTAGCTCCTGATTTTAGTGCTAAAACTCCACAAGGAATTGATATGTCATTAAAACAAGCAATGGGTAAAGTTACTGTAATTGATTTTTGGGCTTCTTGGTGTGGACCATGTCGTAAAGAAAATCCAAACGTTGTTGCTATCTATAAAGAATTTCACGCTAAAGGTTTGAATATTGTAGGAGTATCTTTGGACAAAGACATGAACAAATGGAAAGAAGCGATTGCAAAAGACAATATCACTTGGACTCAAATTTCTCACTTACAAGAGTGGAATGAGCCTATTGCAAAACAATACGGTGTGGAACAAGTTCCAACCACCTTCTTATTAGATGCTACTGGTAAAATTGTTGCTAAAGATTTAAGAGGCGACGAATTAAAAGCTAAAATTGCGGAACTTTTAAAATAGATTTTAGAAGAAAGAGGAAAGAGCAAGATTGTATCTTTACTTAATCTTTACTGTTTTATAAAACTACAAACCTGACGAGTATTTTAATACTTGTCAGGTTTTTTTGTTCATCATTATTTCACAATATCTATCCTTTTGCCTTAAATTCAATCAACAATACTTTCTACACTTTTATATTTCAATTGAACCCCGTCAGGGGTTTCTATGAATTCAAATTTTAAACCAACCAATTCTGCTCCAATATAACCTTGTCCTTTATTTTGTTTAATTCCTTCTAATACATCATCCCATTGTTCTACTATCAGGTTACTCTTAGCACATAGGTTAGGCGCTTGAACTGAGATTTGAATATATTCTTTATCATTGCTTTTTTTATAGCCTAATAAATAATACGAAAGTTCTTCTGCTTTCAGGAGTTTGATTTCAGTGGCTAATTCATCTTTATACTTTTTGGATTGAGGACCATATTTAGCAAAAATGATATTGTTATTATAACATTCGTGACTTTTACAAGAAGCAATCAGTACAGTAAAACCAAATATTAGGAAGTATTTAATTGTTTTCATTTAAAATAAACGAAAGAAGTTTTAAAATGTTGTGCTCATAAACGAAATTCCAATTCTCACAAATAAATATTAAATTCTTACTCAACCTGGTCAATACGGAATCGCATTCGTTATTTTTGTTTAACCAATCCACTCCCCTATGCTAAGTTTTGTAAATATTAAAAAGTACTATCCTTATATTGCCTTTCGAAAATTAATGGTAGTATCGATAATAATTGGACTACTAGCCTCTTTTTTAGCAATTTCATTAAAGCGAATAACCGAATATTATGAAGCGGTATTGTATAAAGAAGCCATTGGATTTCATTTGTATTATTTTTTATTTCCTTTTATTGGATTAAGTTTGATATACCTATTGCGAGTATCTCTTTTTAAAAATAAAGAAAACAAAGGCATTAAAGAAATATTGGAAGTGACAGCACATTCGTCAAAAAACTTACCGCTTTACAAAATTCCTTCCCATTTTATCAACGGATTCTTTACGGTAATCTTTGGAGGTTCCACAGGAATAGAAGTTTCAACCGTAGTGGCCTCCGCTACAATAGGATCTGTAATGCAACAAAAAGCCAATTTCTATAGAAAATACAAAGAAGAATTGATTTGTGCAGGAGTTTCGGCAGGAATCACCGCTTTGTTTGGAAGCCCTATAGCGGGAATACTGTTTTCAATAGAAGTCATTTCCAGAAAAACAAGCAAAAGCTTTTGGATTACCAATGGAATTGCTGTT
>CANCJZ010000003.1 GCA_947378465.1 Flavobacteriaceae bacterium | reverse complement strand
AGTTTCATTTTTTTTAATAGTACCAATGGAAATCCTTCTACTCCCTTTTCCTGGTCTCCAGATAAGTTGTATGTTTCCTATTGCTTTCATAATAAATCAAGTAATTTTTCGGTTCGTAAAGTTATCAATTTAAACATCAATTTTTTTCTCGAAGATGTTAATTTAAATTCTTTTAATTCCTCAGGTAAATTGGTATCAATGTTTTCGATTATCTCTTGTATTTTTTCTTTAGAATATTTTTGTTTTGTTCTGCTAATAAATTGTTTTGTTTCTTCTGGATGATGCTCTAACAATTAAGAAACTAAATCAAAATGATTGGATTTCTTTTCTAAGTTTTCCCAATGTATTTCTGAATCTCCTTTTTTAATATAGGCTTCAAGCATTTGAATGTCATTTAACATTTTTTCAACTTTTGCTTCTTCATGCTCTCTACCTAAACAACAACCACTATCATAGATTGGAGCAAATTGATGTAAAGTAGCTTCAGAATGAAATTTTAGAGTATTGGAACTCATTTTCTTTTCTTGCTTGTTTAATATTATGAAAGATTTATTCATAAATCTTTTAAACTTAAGATCTATATTTCCCCAAAACCCTAATTTTTTAGCTGATAATTGTTTTTCAATTACTGCAATAGTTTGCTTGTAATACATGATTACTCCCCAGTTTTCTTGATGTCTATCAGAATTACTAATAATAGAATCAAAAATAATTACTTCAATAATATTATTAATGTATTGTTGTAAATTGAAATGGCTTAAAGCTTCTCTAATAAATTGAAAAGTATATTTACTTTTATCTTTATCAGGATTGTATTTTGAATTAAATCCTGTTAAATAATAGATACCTTCTGTTAATTTATTTTCAGAGTGTAAAATCATTGACTTAGAAAGGCAACCTATTCTTTGTCTATGTTTTTTATCATAAGCTATATTGTAATCCAACATTTTAAATCCTAGGGATTGTCCTATTTTAGATGAAACAATTTCAGACCAAAATTCCGTTGGATATCTAATTTCACCATTAGGAGTTTCCTTTGACCCTTTGAAGAAATATTCTTCATTAGTTACTGGATGGACAGTGATGTATTTACTTCTTGTTCCTCCTGTACTATAGTGGACAATTTGCTCCCAATCTGATATGTCTGTAAAAGTTGCTTCAAAATTGTCCATAATAATAAGGTATAAAAAAACGCTTAATCTAATATTAGAAAAAGCGTTTTATAATTTTCTTTTCTAATTTACTATAAATCAAATTTGATTCCCTGTGCCAATGGCAAGCTCGTCGTATAATTAATAGTATTGGTTTGTCTTCTCATATATACTTTCCAAGCATCAGAACCTGATTCTCTTCCTCCACCAGTTTCTTTTTCACCACCGAAAGCACCACCAATTTCAGCACCTGAAGTACCGATGTTTACATTGGCAATACCACAGTCTGAACCTGCAACAGAAAGGAATGCTTCTGCTTCACGAAGGTTGTTGGTCATAATTGCTGACGACAATCCTTGCGCTACTCCGTTTTGGATGGCAATAGCATCCATCACATCGCCTGAATATTTGATTAAATACAGTACAGGTGCAAAAGTTTCGTGTTGAACAATTTCAAATGAGTTGTCTGCTTCCGCAATAGCTGGTTTAACATAACAACCACTTTCGTAACCTTCACCAGAAAGCACGCCACCCTCAACAAGAATTTTTCCTCCTTCAGCAACTACTTGTGTTAAAGCTTTGTTGTATAATGCTACCGCTTGAGTGTCGATAAGTGGTCCAACGTGATTGTTTTGATCCAAAGGATTTCCAATACGCAATTGTCCATATGCACCCACTACAGCATCTCTTACTTTGTCGTAAATGCTTTCGTGGATGATTAAACGACGGGTTGAAGTACAACGTTGTCCAGCAGTTCCCACAGCGCCGAATACTGCTCCAATAACCGTCATTTTGATATCGGCATCTGGAGTTACAATGATAGCATTGTTGCCTCCTAATTCTAACAATGAATTTCCTAAACGAGCCGCACAAGCTTGCGCTACAATTTTACCCATACGAGTAGAACCAGTAGCAGATACTAAAGGAACACGTTTGTCGTGTGTCATCATTTCACCAACGGTATAATCTCCATTGATCAAACAAGAAATTCCTTCTGGAAGATTATTTTCTTTCAATACTTCAGCGATAATGTTTTGACAAGCAATTCCACATAAAGGGGTTTTTTCAGAAGGTTTCCAAACACAAACGTCCCCACAAATCCAAGCTAATGCTGTATTCCATGACCAAACCGCAACTGGGAAGTTGAATGCAGAAATGATTCCTACAACTCCTAGTGGGTGGTATTGCTCATACATACGGTGTCCTGGGCGCTCAGAGTGCATTGTTAATCCGTGTAATTGACGTGATAATCCCACCGCAAAATCACAGATATCAATCATCTCTTGAACTTCTCCATAACCTTCTTGTAATGATTTCCCCATTTCATAAGAAACTAATTTCCCTAGAGGCTCTTTGTATTTTCTTAATTTCTCTCCAAACTGACGTACGATTTCTCCTCGTTTTGGAGCAGGCATCAAACGAAAAGTTTTGAATGCTTCTGTAGCCGTTTGCATTACTTTTTCATAATCTGCCGCAGTAGTTGTTTTTACTTTACCAATAAGTTGACCGTCTACTGGTGAGTAGCTCTCAATCAAATCACCATTTGAAAAGTTATTGTTTCCAGTAGAAGTTCCTTCGTTAATGGCTTTAACTCCAAGAATCTCTAATGCTTCAACCATTCCGAATTGTTGTGCAATTGTTGACATTGTATATTTTTTTAGTTTGTTTTTTTAAAATGATTACAAAAATAGTAGTTTATTTTGAATAAGAGGCAAGAAGAAAGAAGCAAGAAGCAAGATTTTGTGGTTAGAGAATAGAATATAGAAGCAAGAAGCAAGATTTTTTGGGATATTGCGGGAGACATTTTGTAGCAAAATGATTGAAGATAAGACATATTTTAAGTGTCTAAATTACCTTAAATATTAATGTAGGAACTTACAATGTAAATTCCAATACGAACTGAGAATTACTATCCTTTTAGTTTTATTCATTTTTTAAAATAGTAGCTGTTTTTTTAAAATATTTAAACCAAATGCCCTAGCGTTTGAGGCTGTAACTAGTTCTCATTTCTTTATAACGAGAACTCTGTAGGCTATAACTAGTTCACGTTTCTTTATAATGAGAACTCTGTAGGCTGTAACTAGTTCACGTTTCTTTATAATGAGAACTGCATAACCTATAATCTTCAACCTATAGAACTTAACCTTTAATCTTTTACCTATTTCCTAAGCATTTAGTTTTTTAAATAAAAAAAAACAGAGCTATCAACGGACAGCTCTGCTTCTTCTCTAATATAATTTCTGCATGATGAAGCGGTTAATTCTTAACCACTTTTAGGGTTTTGGTTTGTCCTGAGGCTACCACTTTTACAAAATAAATACCGTTTGATAAATTTGAAAAATCAAGCTGTGCTTGAAGATCATCAATGGATTGTGACATTACTTGTTGCCCTAAAAGAGAGCTTACTTCAATAGTGTCGATTATAGTGGCATTGGACAAAGTCAAATGATTTTTAATTGGATTAGGATAAAAATTGAAATTTGCGAAAGCAAAATCAGCGCTACTTAAAGTAGTCAAACTTACCGTTACTCCTAAACGAGAGGTGCTCTCTACTCCATTGATGGTTTGAGAAGCATAATAAGTTGTCCCATTTGTCAACACCGTGCTTAATGGCAATGCATTGCTCGCAGTAGTTTTTAAGGTTGGATTGGCATACCATTGTATGTTTTGTCCTGATACCACCAAGTTGCCTAAAGTAGATCCATTAGGAACGGATTGAGTGGTATTCCCTGTTGGCGCCAATGGCGCTACTACAATTATTGTTACGGTAGCTGAGTCGCAACTGTTCGGATTATTAGCATCACATATTTGATATGTAAAACTGTAAGTTCCTGGAAGGGTTCCTGCAATTACTGTAACATTAGGAACTCCATTAATCGGTGTAGTATCTAAACTGGCATTAGGAGTAATTACATAAGAAGTAAACGTTCCATTTGGAACGGTCAAACCATTCAAAGTGTCATTGGCAGTATAATCGCCCAAAGGCACATCATTCGTTGATGTTATTGCGGTATACGTATCATCATTAGCAGTTATCACCCCAGCACTAACTTGTACGGTTACTGTTGCAGTATCGCAAGTAGCAGGGTTAGGCATATTTGCTATACAAATTTGATAAGTGATTGCATAAACCCCCATAGGTGTTGATGCAGCAATGGATATACTTCCATCGGCAGCAATCGAAATATTAGGATTAGACGTAATTTGAGTAATTACCACTTGGCCGCTACTCGTAATTGATTGTCCGTTGATTGTGTCATTGGTTAATACATTACAAGCTCCTGAGCAGGCGCCGTTAAAAGCTGCTACGACATCATCCACCGCATTAATTCCGCACGAACTTACTAGAGTAGCAGTAACGTTGGCAGAACTACAACCTGTAGTATTATCGGTAACGTTAAAAGAATACGTGCCTGGTGTTAGATTGTACATGGTAGTAGAAGTTCCAAAACCACTTAAAGTCGAAACACTACCATTTGAAAATTGGTTGATGGACCATCCCAATCCCGAAGGCAAATTGTCCAAAGTAATACTTCCTAAATTAGAGGTACAGTTTGGTTGGGTAATGGTAATTGTTGGTGAAGCAATGCTACAACCTACTACTACAGTTGATGTCGTAAAGGAACAGTTGTTAGGACTACCCACTTGACATATTTGATACATAAATGTATAGGTTCCTGCTGTAGCATTTGGCGAAGCCGAAATAGTTCCGTTGGCATTTAAAGTTAAACCACTCGGAATAGATAAAGGAGTAATTGTTACGGTATTCAAGCTTACAATCGAATTATTCAAGGAATCATTAGCCAATACAGAGTTAACTGAAGTTGCTCCAATAGGTACCACTAGATTGTCTGGATTAGCCACAATTTGAGCAAATGAGGTTGTTCCAATTAAGAAAAATAAAAAGAACAAAGCAGTTGAGTAAAGTTTTGTCATAGAATAAAAATTAATATTCAAGGGTAAAGATAATTATTTAAATCAAATAGTTATCAGTCACTTATTATTTAATGGGTTCGGATTAGTATTTGAACAATTTGACTTATTCAAGTCGCTTTTTACATTTTATTAATCAAATCTAAAGCCTTATTAATGCTCTTTACATTTTCAAAAGTCAAAAGTAAACGCAATCCGTTTTTAGTTTCTTTTTCTTTCATTTTGCAAATGTTTCCATTCAATTGAACAAATTGAAGTACTTTTCTAAAACGGTGGGTTTGGTAATAATCGCTTTGTTGATCGCCTACAAAATAGCCAATCATTTTGCCTTGTTTCATTACTAATTTCTCGATTCCTACTTGTGTTGCTTTCCATTTGATACGGATGCTGTTCAATAATGCTAGGGCTTCTTTTGGCAAAGGTCCAAAACGGTCGATTAGTTTTTGCTCGTAAGCCAACAATTGTTCCTCATCTTTGACGGCGCTCAATTCATTGTACAAGTTCAATCGTTCCGAAATATTGTTGATGTATTCGTCAGGGAACAACAACTCGAAGTCGGTGTCTATTTGAAGGTCTTTGACGTATTCTTTGGTTTCGGCATCATTCTCCTCATGGTAAAGCTCTTTGAATTCATTTTCTTTTAATTCTTCAATCGCTTCATTCATGATTTTTTGATAGGTTTCAAAACCGATTTCATTGATAAAACCACTTTGTTCACCTCCTAATAAATCCCCAGCACCACGAATTTCCAAGTCTTTCATGGCAATATTAAAGCCACTTCCCAATTCGCTGAACTGTTCCAATGCTTGAATACGTTTTCGAGCTTCGTCGGTCATTGCTGAATAAGGAGGAGTGATGAAATAACAAAAGGCTTTTTTATTGCTTCGTCCTACTCGACCCCGCATTTGATGCAAATCAGATAATCCGAAATTATTGGCATTATTGATGAAAATGGTATTCGCGTTAGGGACATCCAATCCACTTTCAATAATGGTAGTTGCTACCAGTACATCAAATTCGCCATTCATAAAGGCCAACATCAGTTCTTCCAGTTTTTTGCCATCCATCTGTCCGTGGCCAATGCCCACACGAGCATCGGGAACCAATCGTTGGATCATCCCCGCTACTTCTTTGATGTTTTCTATTCGGTTATTGATGAAAAATACCTGCCCGTTGCGTTGAATTTCATACGAGATGGCATCGCGGATGACTTCTTCGTGGAACCGCACCACCTGAGTTTCGATAGGATAACGGTTAGGTGGTGGCGTTGTGATTACTGATAAATCCCTTGCTGCCATCAACGAAAACTGTAAGGTTCTCGGGATTGGCGTTGCCGTTAAGGTCAAGGTATCAATATTGGCCGCTATGGTTTTGAGTTTGTCTTTGACATTCACGCCAAATTTTTGCTCTTCATCCACAATCAGCAATCCTAAATCTTTAAACTTTACATCTTTGTTGACCAATTGGTGGGTTCCAATAACAATATCTACTTTGCCTTCCCCTAATTTTTGTAGTGTTTCTGCACGTTGTTTGGCGGTTCGGAAACGGTTCAAATAACTTACCGTTACTGGCATTTCCTTTAACCGTTCAGAGAAAGTACGATAATGTTGATAGGCTAAAATGGTTGTAGGAACTAATATTGCTACCTGCTTACCGTTATCTACGGCTTTGAAAGCGGCTCTGATAGCCACCTCTGTTTTTCCAAAACCTACATCCCCACAAACCAATCGATCCATTGGGCGATCACTTTCCATATCAGCTTTGACATCACGAGTAGCCGTGATTTGATCGGGAGTGTCCTCATAGATAAAGGAGCTTTCCAATTCGGCTTGCAGATAACTGTCGGGCGCATATTGGAATCCTTTTTCCAATCGCCTTTTGGCATACAATTGAATTAAATTGAACGCAATATGTTTGACTCTTGCTTTGGTTTTTTGTTTTAATACTTTCCAAGCATTGGAGCCTAATTTATATATTTTAGGAGGCGTTCCGTCTTTGCCGTTGTATTTAGATATTTTATGTAGGGAGTGAATACTTACATATACAATATCATTATCGGCATACACCAGCTTGATGGCTTCTTGGGTTTTGCCTTCTACCTGTATTTTTTGTAACCCTCCAAACTTTCCAATTCCGTGATCAATATGCGTAACATAATCGCCAACGGAAAGGGTCGTCAGTTCTTTTAAGGTTAGGGTTTGCTTTTTAGAATAACCGTTTTTGATGCTGAACTTATGGTAGCGTTCAAATATTTGGTGATCAGTATAACAAGCAATTTGGTTTTCTTCATCAATAAATCCTTGGTATAATGGAAATACAATGGTTTTATATTGCTTGCGAAGATCTTCGTGATTTTCTTCGTCTATGCTTTCAAAAATATCGTGAAAGCGGTTTGCCTGTCCTTCATTGGCACAAAACAAATAATTCTTAATGCCATTAAAATGATTTTCGTTCAAGTTATTGAGCAATAAATCAAATTGTTTATTGAAAGAAGGCTGAGGCTGTATATAAAATTCGATGATTTGATCAAAAGAAAAACTACTGCTATTCCCTATTTCTACTAAAGTAAAATGTTCCGCTTTTTTTAAAAAAGATTTGTGGTTGATAAAAAGCTCTTCGGGTTTGGCGTGTTGCACCTCTTTGGGCAATTTGTCAAAGGCTTCGTCGGCTTTTTCAAATAATTTGGCCAATTGTGCAAGGATCAAATCGGTGTTTTGTAAAAAGAGGACCGTCTTTTCATTGATGTATTGCAAGAAACTCTCTCGGTTTTCTTGCATAAATTTATTTTCTACATTGGGAATGATGCTGATTTTCTTTTCGGTTTTCACCGAAAGTTGCGTTTCTACATCAAAGCTACGGATGGTGTCGACTTCATTTCCAAAAAACTCAATCCGATAGGGATTGTCATTTGAAAAAGAAAAGACGTCCACAATTCCTCCACGAACGGAAAACTCCCCCGGTTCCGAAACAAAGTCTACCCTTTTAAAATGATATTCAAACAACACTTCGTTGATAAAGTCGATAGAAATTTGATCGCCTACCGTTACTTTCAAAGTGTTTTTGTCCAATTCTTTTCGCGTGACTACTTTTTCAAAAATAGCCTCGGGATAGGAAACAATGATAGATGGTTTTTTGCGGGAATTGATGCGATTCAACACTTCGGCCCGCAACAAGATGTTCGCATTATCGGTTTCCTCAATTTGATATGGACGACGGTAGGAACTCGGATAGAACAGTACTTCCTGATCGTTGATTAAATTTTCTAAATCATTAAGGTAATAAGCGGCTTCTTCTTTGTCCTGAAACAACAACAAGAACGGAAGTTCTGATTTTTCAAAAACTGTTTTAATTACAAATGAAAAGGCAGAGCCTACCAAGCCTTTTACTGAAAGTTTGGAGTCTCTTTTTTGAAGGGCAGCAGCCAATAATTGCACTTTTGCCGACTTCTCATAAACGGATAGAACTGCCGATTTGCTCAAGGGTTAAGGTAATTCGTTAGGAGTTGCGTGAATAGCACGTGTGGTATCTTTCATTCGAATGATATCTTGTTCCCCTTCTTCTATTGGGATTTGACTGCGATGTACAATCTCTTCAAATTGGAGTTGGAGTTGTAATAAAATGATGTCGATATCGGAAATGAGTGGGATAACTTTTTTTTCTGGAATTTGACGCAAATGAATAAACAAGTCCAATTGTTTGATTTTGGTATTCATGGCATTAATTCTACTTTTAACAGCAGGAGTCGCAAATTCAGGAGGAATACTAAGCCCTAATTCGTCCATTTTCTTGGAAAGTATTTTGGCTTTTCTTTGGAAAGCTCCAATAGTACTTTTGGGTTTTTGTTTGATTTCAGTCAGCAAATTGCGCCATTGCATCCATCCATTAATTTTTGCCTGAGTTGTTGGTTCTAATGGTAGAATATTAAATTCCCATGCTCTGTTGATATTATTGAAAACAAGCTCCATTTTTTTGGCTTCTTTTTCTTGTTCTAGCTTTCGTTCCTTATTCTCATCTTGACATGAAAATAAAAAGAAAGCAAACAACAATAAACACAAAGGTCTTAATTTCATCTGTAGGATAGCATTTGATTACAAAAATACAAAAGTAACATTTATGTTTATAGATAATGTGAAAGGGATTATAAAATTACATTCTATCAGAATATTGAAATATAGTGCTTAACTCTCATTATATATTTATGGAAATATTAGGTTTTTGAGGGAAACAAGCTTCTACGAAAACGTTATATTTGTACCACAAACAAATAAACTATGACGACTAAAATATTAATCATCGGTGCCTGTGGACAGATAGGAACGGAGTTAACTACTAAGCTTCGATCTATTTATGGCAATGACAATGTGATTGCCTCCGATATTAGAAAACTCAACAATGACATTGTCAACAATGGTATTTTTGAAGTAGTAAATGCCTTAGATTACAATCAGATTGAGCATTTAATTGAACAATATCAAATCACTGATGTGTATTTGATGGCTGCTTTACTTTCGGCTACTGCTGAGAAAAACCCTGCCTTTGCTTGGGATTTGAATATGAATTCTCTATTTCACGTTTTGAATTTGGCGAAAGCCAAAAAGATTAAAAAGATTTTTTGGCCTTCGAGTATTGCCGTTTTTGGCCCTACTACCCCAAGAGAAAATACGCCACAGTTTACTATTATGGAACCTACTACGGTATATGGAATTAGTAAACAAACTGGAGAGCGTTGGTGTGAATACTACCACCATCAATATGGAGTAGACGTGAGAAGTATTCGTTATCCAGGCTTGATCAGTTGGACTACGGAACCAGGAGGAGGAACAACGGATTATGCCGTGGACATTTACCACAAAGCATTGGATAACGGCAGCTATGAATGTTTCCTTTCCGAAGAAACTAAGTTACCTATGATGTATATGGACGATGCCATTCGCGCTACAGTTGAGATCATGCAAGCCGATGCTGAGGATGTAAAGATTCGTTCTTCCTATAATTTGGCTGGAATTAGTTTTACTCCTGCTGAAATTGCAGAAGAAATCAAAACACATTTACCGGATTTCACTATTTCCTACAAACCCGACTTCCGTCAAAAAATTGCGGATAGCTGGCCTGCTTCTATCGATGATAGTTCAGCTCGTAACGATTGGGGATGGAAACACCAATTTGAAATGGATTCTATGACTCAAGTAATGTTAGACAACTTGAGTAAAAAATAAATACTTACTTTTTTAAAGTTATAATCAAAGCGTCTTCAATAGGCGCTTTTATTTTTAGCACCTCTTTGGTATTGTCGTTTGGAATGGTCATAGAAAGTACATAGTGTTTGATTTTCCAAGTGTTATTGATTTTTACCAATACCCCACTGCCTCTACAGATTTTCATTTGAGTGTCTAACAATTCATCAAACCAAGCCGTTTGTCCATCATTTGAAAAATAAACATGACGTTCTAAGGCTTTAAAACTCCACGCTTTTCCTTTGTCAAAATAAGGTTTGGCAAAGGCTTCAAATTGAGATTTGGTCCAATTTTCTGTGGCGTCAGTACCTATATAGATGGCGTCATCAGTAAGTACCTCCATATAGTTTTTATAGTTGGCTTCAGCCGCAGCTTTGTGCCATTGATCTAAAATGGTATTGATGGCTGTTGTTTCTTTGGTGTTTTGTGCCAAACAAAAACCAGTGCAGAGCAATAGGAAGAATAGATTTTTCATGGAATATTTTTTTATAAAAGTAGCCATTTGAAAGTATTCCACAAAAAATCTAAATACTATTGCGCTTGAATCATTTGGATGATATCTAAATTTTCGGGCAAAGTGCCAAGGGTTTGCAGTTTGATAGCGGCTAATTTTTGTGCTATGGCAATACAGTCTGTCAAGCTTTTGTGCTCTATTTTACCATATAAAAAACCCGTCCAAAAAGCATCTCCTGCTCCAGTGGCATCTTTTACCTCTTCTATGGGATTGGCTTTTTGATAAAAAATACCTTCTTCAATATCCGATACCGTAACACCTTCTTTTCCTTTGGTAAGGCAGATTGTAGAGGCTCCTAATTGGTGGAAATACTCAAAAATAAAAGCCTCTGTTTTTATTTCACCAAAAAGGCGAAAGCAATCGTCTTCACTCAATTTTACTAAAGGATCGTTAGACAAATACTCTTTGATAACAGATTGCGCCTCTATTCTATCAGGCCAAATGCGTTCAGAAAAATTAAGGTCGATGCTCAATTGCAATCCCAGTTCTTTTGCTTTTTTGGCGCGGTTTAAAATGGTAGTTCGCGCTGGGTTTTTGCTCAATGCAAAGCAAGTAGTATGAAATATTTTTGCCTGAGCAATAGTATCATCGGGTAGTTGATCTTCATGGATTTCGCAATCGGCTTGTCTATAAGGAATAAAGTCTGGAGTCTCAGTAGATTTAGAAACAAAGATGACCGAAGTTGGAGCGGTAGGAGCAATTCTAATTAAAGAAGTATCTACGTGTCGGGCTTTGAGTTTACGCAAAATATAATCCCCTAAGCCATCCTTTCCACAGGTAGCTACTAGAGCGGTATTCATTCCTAATCGGGAGGCATTAACCGCAACATTAGTGGGAGAGCCCCCTAAAAAACGGTGGTAATCTTTAGTTTTATTGATGGAAGTATTGATCTCATGACCGATAAAATCGATGAGTACTTCTCCTATACAAATGATATCAATAGTTGGATTCAAAATTATAATAGCAATTTAAAGTTGGAGTGTAAAGTTTGATGTACTAATATGCTGGCAGCGGCGCTCCAAGCACAAAATAAAACCCCATTTGGGATTTGGGTTTTGGTGTTGAAATTTTCGTAAAAGGAATAATCGTTTACTGAATTAGCTTCATCTATTTTATTTAATATATGACTGGCTTTAGCGGGTTCTGCTTTTTGCAATAAGGCTAAGCCGAAAAATCCGTTGACCATGGCCCAACTTCCGGCATTGTGAAATTCATAGGGATAATTTCGGAACTCATATTTGCAATTGTTTTTAAGCAAATTCCAATTTTCATCCGTAGTCATTATCGGTGGCCAAAAAGCAGGAAGCAACCCTAAAGCAGTAGTGTCTGCTAGTTGAACGGCATATTCTACAATTCTTTTTTGATAGCTTTCTTCTCCAATATTGAGCATAAGTGCTAACGAATTGGCAAAGGCATCAAAAGGCGTTTTATAGCCCGAAGGGGAGAACGAACAAGGCATATAGTTTGTAAATATAGCTTCACCATAAGCTCTTTCGTGGTATTTTTCACCTGATACATTAGGAGTGAAATTAATTTCTATTTGTTGTTTTACGGCTTCCATTTTGGAGGCTACTTCTTCGTTGTTTGTAAAGTGGTGGTAGCATTTTAGGGCCCAGTAGCGCAACAATTGATCATATAATACATAACCATCTGTGATGTATTCATCTGCCCAATTTCCAGAGAGCGGCACATACATCAAATGTTTTCCGTTAAATTCCCAAGCTTCTAATAATTCCAAACACTTTTCTATATGCGATTTATATTGCAAAACATAGTCTTTGTCATTGAGACAATAGCCTATTTGACAAATGCCAATAATAAACCAAGTTACAGCATCCACTCTTCCTGCCAATCCACCATAGCTTACGGTGTGGTCTCCATCTTCAATACTAACATTTGAGGGGATAAACCCATTTTTATGTTGGTGTTGAGCAAGAGTTGCTATTGTTTCTTTAAAGGTAGCAATCAAAGGCTCGTCTCCAGAAGCTAAGGCTGATAGTCCGCAGATAACACCATCTCTAGCCCAAACTCTTTTATAGTTGCTGATGTTTTCTGCACTGGCCAAGAATCCATTTGGGGTGGATACCTGTCGCAATAATTGTATTGCTTCTTGATAAGGGGTATTATTCACTTTTTTTGTTTTTAACAGTAATAAACAAGGTTAAGATAGCGCCAAGGATTAAAAACACACCCGCGAGTTTGATTACATTCATTGGGTTTTTCCCCAATAAATCATAAACAAAATACTGCATGGTTAAGATTTGTATCGCCATTGGGATTACAATAAACATATTGAAGATTCCCATATAGACTCCTGTTTTTTCTTTGGGAATAGATCCTGCCAATAGTTGGTAGGGCATTGCCATCATAGAAGCCCAAGAGATTCCTAATCCAAACGAATACAAGAATATGGTAGTGATTGGGATATTGCCGCCAAAAGGATTATGAAGAACAAACAGCACATCGGTATTGTTGAGCAAGGGAATGCATAGTAAGCCGATACCTCCTAAGGTTAAGGAAATAAAGTGTACTCCTTTTACCCCTATCTTTAAAGCAATAGGTACCAATAAAAAAGCGACTAAAAAGCATACTATATTATAAGTACCATTCAAACTTCCAGTAAGCAACTGTGCTTTTGAAAAACCTACAGAAGCTTGATCCGTTGTGTGGTATAAGGATAAGGATAAGGAAGAAGTGATGTATTGCCAATAACAAAACATAGCATACCACGTAAAGAATTTTACTGGAATCAGTTGCTTCATTGTTAAAGGCATGGTTTTAAAAGCTTCGAGAATATCTCCAAAAACTGTTTTAATTAGGTGATCTTTTTTCTTTTGTTGAATCACTTCTAGTTCTGCCTCAGTGGGTGGGTATTCTTTAGTGCTGATTACGGAGATTAATACAGAAACTATAGATGCAAAAGCCCCAATAAAGAATGCCCAATAGGTATATACAGGAATTCCATTCTCCATTTTTTGGCTGATGGTCAACACTCCAATTGAGACTAGAATTGCAGGCGTAAAATTGGCCAAGGTAATTCCAAAGCCTGTAAAAAAGCTTTGCATTAAGAAGCCCAAAGACAATTGTTTTTCATTGAGTTTATCGGCTACAAAGGCACGGTAAGGTTCCATGGCCAAATTGTTGGCCGCATCTAATATCCATAGCAAACTCGCAGCCATCATCAAAGAGCTGGAATACGGCATGATTAATAAAGCAATACTCGAGATGATAGCGCCTATTAAAAAGAAAGGTTTTCTTCGACCAAATTTGGGTGACCACGTTCCATCGCTTATTGCTCCAATAATCGGTTGTACAATCAATCCAGTTATTGGGCCAGCAAGCCATAACATAGGCAAACTACTTTCGTCGGCACCTAAATATTTATAGATGGCACTCATATTACTTTGTTGCAAGCCAAAACTGAATTGAATTCCGAAGAAGCCAAAGTTCATATTCCATATTTGCCAAAAGCTTAATCTTTTTTTAGTAGGTTCCATACAATTTCTAATGAATTAAAAACAATTCCTGCACTAAATAAAGCACAGGAATTGTTAGCTAACAAATAAACATGAATTTTTTTAGAATCTGTAAGTAAGCGCCATAGAAATTGATCTTCCTGGCAAGGGTCTTGCTCTTACATAGTTTACTGAATTTTCAGAGATACTTCCTTCTTCAGCTTCTGTAATGGCTAAGGTATTCAAGATGTTGTTTCCTGAAAGATTCATAGATAAACCTTTAGTAATGGTGAAATCCACAAATCCATTTACGATAGTATAACCTTTCATAACCAATTTGTTTTCATCTTGTGTAAACGCTTTAGATTGACCGATAAAACTTAAACCAAAGGCATTGCTTCTGCTTTTTCCAAATTTTAACGATGGAATAAAGTTGTACATTAATTTTGGTTGTCTTCTTGGTTGGTTTCCTACATTAGTTCCTGAAGTAATTTCAGCTTTAGTATATGTTAAACCTCCTCTTAAGTTCATATCTTTAGTAGCGTTGTAAGCTGTTTCTAACTCTAAACCGTATGATTTGTAGTTGTTTTTGATGATGCTTTGAGTAGTAGCCTCAAATCCACCTTGCTCGTCTGTTTTAGCTTGGAATGCTGTAGCATATACATATCCTTTAGCAAATTTTTGTTTGAATCCAACCTCTGCTTGAGTTAAGAAATCCAATGCATTGATTTTGCTTCCATCCATATAGTTTAATCCAGAGAATAAGATACGGTCTGCTTTTGCAGAAGCACCTCTACTCATTCTAGCAAAAATAGATTGACTTGTAGACAATAAATAGTTTGCCCCTACAGAGTAAGATACATAATTGTAATCATAGTGAACTGCAGTTTCGTTTGCAGTGTTTACTGCATATACATTGTTTTCTGCTGGAGAAATAACACCATCGTGGTTGATGTCAACTTGTGAAGATGTTCCACCAGCAAAAGAACCAGTTACTTTACCCATATCATATCTTAAACCTGCTTCAACAGATAATTTATCTGTAGCATCAAAAGACGCGTTGATATAAGGAGCAGAAACATTGTATTGAGTATCATAGTTTCTAGCTAAATTACCCCAAGCCGGAGTTCCATAAGCATATAAACCATTTTCTGATTGAAGTACACCACTTCCATTAGTTACGTTAATTAAACGTGGATTATTGTCGGATACTTCTTGTAAATAAGAATTCCATAACCAAGACATAGAGATGTTTTGAATAGATTTAAAATATCCAGCAGTTAAAGCTACTTTATCGAATTTTTTAGTCACTTTTAAATCATTCATAAAGTTGTTGAAGTTGTTCAACTGAGTGTCAAACATATGTATTCTTGATACTAAACCATTAGCAGTGTTAAACGGTTGACCGTTGTCTGCATAAGTTAAAGTAGAACCAGTTCCAAAAGAATTTGCAATAGAAGCTGCAGTTCCTACTTCTGCAGGGAATGGTGCAATAAATCCTCCGCTGTTTGCAGAGTATCTTCCATTTTCAGAAATTTTCCAACCGTTGTCTAAGTTAAAGTTAGCGCTAGCTCCAATAGATTTTGAAAGCGGGTGCATACCATCGGCTACATTCGCTCTTCTTGCTTGTCCGTCTGGTCCTAAACCAAGGTTGTGGTTTAAATAAATAGATTGTAATGCTCCGTGTGTAGCGTCAAATCCGCTGATGCTTCCCCAAGTAGGATTGGCATTAGTCCCAGAAACTTGAACTGGCATTGGCATATAAGCCGCTGCTCTATCGTCTAAGAATTTTGCATAAACCGTTACCGATCCATTTTCGAATTCTTTGGTTAAATTGAATTTGAATTGTCCTCCATTGTTTGAAGTAAATCCTGTTTTTCTAACACCTTCTCCAGCTCTGTAGAAACCACCTGTGTGGAAATACAATCCGTCGCCAATTTTAGCGCCATAATCAAAGTCTGTTCTAAAATTATTGTAGTCTACTCCAAAACCAGTAGTTACTTTTCCGCCTTCTACTTTACCTGTTTTGCTGATAAAGTTGATAATCCCTCCAGGAGAGTTGGTTGCTAAGATAGAAGCAGATCCTCCACGGATAGCCTCAATTTTTGCTACATTTCCGTCATAACGAGTAAAGATATCTGCGGTTGCAAATGCAATATCACCAAATAATAATACAGGTAATCCGTCTTCTTGAATTTGAAGGTATTTTGATCCTCCAGAAGAAATTGGCACCCCACGAACCGCAATGTTTGAGTTTCCTTCTCCCCCAGACGATTCAGAGCGAATACCTGGTATAGTTCTGAAAATCTCCGCAGTAGAACGTGGTGCAGATTGTTCAATTTGCTTTACATCCATCGTGGTAATAGATACACTCGATTTCAGTTTTGCTCTTGGATTTGCTACCCCTGTAATTACGACCTCTTCTAAGTTTGCCGCATCATCTTGCATTTGGATATCCACTGTAGTGTCTCCATTAATCTGCGCTTCTTTTTTAGTAGCCTTGTAGCCCACATAAGTGGCGGTAATGGTTATAGCGCCATTTGGAACTCCTGATATAGAGTACATCCCTTCGCTGTTTGTTATTGTAGCTTTTTTTCCTGCAATAACGTTGGCTCCCACCACAGCATCTCCTTTGCTGTTGGTAACCTTTCCTGATAAAACACCGCTTTGAGCAAATGATTGACTAAAAAGCATCAAAGCTCCTAGAAACATCATTTTCTTCAAAAAATTAGTAATTTTCTTCATTTTTAGATTTTTAATTAATAAATAAATTTGGTTGATTTAAGTTTCGAAATTAATTTTTTGTTAAGTTTATTTTATGATTTTCGCACCGAAAACGTTTTCGATTTTACCGAAAACGTTTTCGATTTTGCTTTTCACTTTTTTTGTTTCATATTTGTTAAATGAAAGAAACTACTTTAAAGCAAATTGCTGAAACTTTGGGGATTTCGATTACTACGGTGTCTAAAGCCTTAAAGAATTATTCAGACGTTAGCCCTAAAACCAAACAAGCCGTTTTGGAATTAGCAAACAGTTTGCAATATACTCCAAATTCTTTCGCAGTCAATTTACGCACTAAAGAGTCTAAAACTATTGGACTAATCATCCCTGAAGTAGTCCATCATTTTTTTTCCAATGTCATTAATGGGATTATTGCCGAGGCCGAAAAAAACGGCTACCTCGTTATTATCCTTCAATCTAATGAATCCTTAGAACTTGAAAAAAAACAAGTAGAGCTCTTGATTAATAAAAGAGTAGATGGTATCATCGTTTCGCTTTCTAATGAGTCCAACCACGATGAACACCTCAAAGACATCTTGCGCCGTGGGATTCCCTTTGTTCAATTTGACAAAATCTCTAAATTGATTCCCAGTTCTAAGGTAATCATCAACGACCAAAAAGCCGCCTTTGATGCCGTAGAACATCTTATCTTTAAAGGGTGTAAAAAAATTGTTCATATCCGCGGACCGGTAAATCCTCAAAATGCTATTGATCGTTTTATTGGATATAAAAGAGCCTTAGAAAAATACAACATCCCGTTTGATTCCAGTTTGGTCTATACTTGTAAGAATGTCACCTTTGAAGAAGGGAAGGAGTTTGCCCAGCAAATAGCAACTACCCAGCCCGAAGTAGATGGTTTGTTTGTCATTACAGATTTAGTAGCCGTTGGGGTATTGGCCTATTTTAACGAAGCCCAAATCAAGGTGCCACAGCAAATCAAAGTTATTGGTTTTAGCAATTGGTTTATGTCGCAGGTAATCACGCCCAAATTGAGTACGGTAGACCAGCCGAGTTATGAAATGGGAGTGGCTTCTTTTAATTTGTTGTTACAAGAAATGAATTGCAAAAAAGACATGGTTAAGTTTGAGCCTCAAACCATAGAGTTGACCACCCAAATTATAGAAAGAGAATCTACTTTTTAATAAAGTTTAAAAGCGTTCCCCGTGTTGGGACAAATCCAAACCTTCTGTTTCCGATTCCTCGCTTACTCTAAGCGGAATAATAGCATTGGTGAATTTGAATAAAAGATAAGCTCCGCCAAAGGTAAATACCGAAACCAATAATAAGGCCATCATGTGGTGACCAAAAACGCTCCAACCTCCGTGCAGTAAACTGGCATTTTCCCCTTCTGCAAAAATAGCGGTAAGAATCATTCCCATAATACCTCCTACCCCGTGACACGCAAATACATCTAGCGTATCGTCTATTTGCTTGAGTTTGTTCCAATACACCATTTTGTTAGATACAATAGCGCCTATAAAACCAAAGAAAATACTTTGAGGAATGCTTACAAACCCAGCAGAAGGTGTAATCACAACTAAGCCCACCACCGCGCCGATGCAAGCGCCAAGTGCAGAAACTTTTCTACCATTCAATCGATCAAAGAACACCCAAGTCATCATAGCTGAAGCCGAAGCAATAGTGGTAGTTGCAAAAGCCATCGCTGCTGTTGCATTAGCTGCCAAGGCAGAGCCTGCGTTAAACCCAAACCATCCAAACCACAACAATCCAGTTCCAAGTAAAACAAACGGAATATTAGTTGGAATATGTTCGCTGTTTTTGCGTTTCCCTAGTACTAATACTCCTGCAAGAGCCGCAAAACCAGCACTCATATGCACTACGGTACCTCCTGCAAAATCTTTAACACCGAAATAGCCACCTAATAGGCCGTGAGGGTGCCATATCATGTGGCATAACGGTGTGTAAATTAATAAAACAAACAAACTAATAAACAATAAAAAAGATATGAATCGAATGCGTTCTGCCAAAGCTCCTGTAATAATAGCAGGAGTAATGACCGCAAATTTCATCTGAAATAAGGCAAAAAGGATAAAAGGGATAGTAGGTCCTAAAGTAGCATTAGGGAGTCCCTCAACGCTATCAAAAAAAGTGAAATCAAACGGATTCCCTATAATTCCATAATATTTTCCATCAATTGAAAAACCGATGGGATCTCCAAAAGAAAGACTAAAACCTACCACTACCCATAACAAACTTACTACTCCTAGGCAGATAAAGCTTTTGAGCATGGTAGAAATGACATTTTTTTTGCCCACCATCCCTCCATAGAAAAAGGAAAGCCCGGGGGTCATTAACAAAACCAAACATGAAGCAGTAAGTAACCAAGCAACATCGGCATAATTGATAGTACTTACCGCATTAAATTGGCTTCCTATTACTGCCTTTTGATGTGGCCAAAACAAACCTATTACTGCTATAATAGCAATAATAACAAAAGCCGATATCCAACGTTTCTCTAAGTTCATTTTAATAATTTTTGTATTTGCCCTAAAAATTATAGGGGTAAAAATAAAAAATATATGTTTTGATTTTATTTTTAAGCTAAAAAATAGGGGGTGCAATATTCATTTTTATTAAATTAATAATATTGCTTTGGATTATTGCAAATTGTATTTTTTTAATTCACGTTTATTAATAAATAAACAACTCCTTTTCACTGCACTATTAAGTTATTTAAAGAAATACATTCACTTTTATAGCCATTATCAAAGCGGAACTACTCAAACAAGAGATCGTAATTCTTTGATTTGACCTAACATTTATCATATTTTAAACAAGGGAGATGCGATAGTTTTGCCCCAAATATTTTTAGGTATGATTTATTGGAAAAAACTATCAAAAGAGGAACGCAAGAATCGCGTGCAAAATGCTTTAAGCGGGAATGTGAATTTTGCAAAGGACACCTCATTGGGGTATCCAGCATCGAGTTTGGATGGGAAAGTGTTTTATGATGCTTCGTTTTTAAAGGAAGCTCCCGTATTGCAAACTTTTGTAGCAAATCCCAATCATATAGGTTGTCATACCTTGGGCGATTCTGAAAGTGCTTTTAAAGGCACCCAGTTATTAGAAAGAGATGTATTGAATATATTAGGGGTAGATGTGTTTAAAGCCGCTCCAGATAGTTTTGATGGTTATATTTCTCCAGGAGGAACGGAGGCTAATATTCAAGCGGTTTGGATGTATCGCAATTACTTTATGTATAAGTATGATGCGCGTTTGGACGAAATCGTGATTTTGGCTTCTGAGGATACACATTATTCGATTCCTAAAAGTGCTAATTTACTTCAGTTGGATTGGTTGAAGATTCCTGTAGGTTTTGAAAATAGAAAGCTGAATATAACAGCTTTGAATACTATAGTTGAGAATGCTATTGCAGAAGGGAAAAAATATTTTATTGTAGTCTCTAATATGGGGACAACAATGTTTGGTTCTGTTGACAATCCCGACGATTATATTAAAGTTTTGGAAGCGCATCGCGCGCATTATAAAGTGCATATTGATGGCGCTTATGGGGGATTTGTATATCCGTTTAGCAATCAAGAATCAACTATTAATTTTAGCAATCCAAAGATCAGTTCGATTACTATTGATGCCCATAAAATGCTTCAAGCACCTTATGGTACGGGAGTTTTTATTTGTAGAAAAGGCTTGATTGAAAATGTACTAACCAAGGAAGCAGAGTACGTGGAAGGGATGGACTTGACGCTTTGCGGCAGTAGATCGGGGGCAAATGCGGTATCGGTTTGGATGATATTAAGAACCTATGGCCCCCATAAATGGTTTGAGAAAATCAGTGTATTGCAAATGCGCACGCAGTTTTTGTGCAATGAATTAGACGCACTAAACATTAAGTATTTCCGCGAACCTTTTATGAATATTGTTACCATACACGCTGAATATATTCCAAAAGAATTAGCAGAAAAATACGATTTGGTTCCTGAAACGCACAACCATACTAATAAATGGTATAAAATAGTACTGATGAACCACGTGGAGATAGAAGATTTGACTAAATTTATAAGCGAATTGAAAGCGTCTTATAATGTTGAAAAAGGAGTTACGAACTAAATACAAAGCTTTGCGAAATGAGCTGAGCTCAGAGGACCGTGAAGCGATGAGTTTGGCCATTGCCAATCAGTTATTGCAAATTAAGGATTCGAATCTTTGGGATAAAACCTATTACCATTTGTTTTTGAGTATCGAAGAATTAAAAGAAATCGACACGGAATTTATTCTTCAAATTCTACACGGTAAAGACAAAGAGGTGGTGGTGTCTAAATGCGATTTTGCAAACTTAGGAATGACGCATTTTCTATTAACGGATTCCACGCGTATTAAAAAGAACACCTATAACATTCCAGAACCGGTGGATGGTATTGAAGTGCCCGTAGCAAAGATTGATATAGTCTTTGTTCCTTTATTAGCTTTTGATACTTTGGGCAACCGCGTGGGTTATGGCAAAGGATTTTATGACATCTTTTTGTCAGGGTGCAAAGCAACTACTATAAAGATAGGACTGTCTTTTTTCCCGCCAGAAGAATTGATTGTTGATGTTTCCGAAAATGATATAAAATTGGATTATGTGGTTACACCACAAGAGGTATATGTTTTTTAAACGGTTTCCTCTTCTTTAGCCTCTTCTATTTTATTTGTAATAGTCACTGTTTGCTCAAAATGCGAATGAGCAAAAGCTCTTTTATTAAAAACTATAAGTATCCCTACACCTACTGAAATAGCAAAATCGGCAACATTAAAAATAGCATTAAAAAAACGGAATTCTTTCCCTCCATAAAAAGGAATCCAAGACGGAAGATTACCTTCCCAGATTGGGAAGTAAAACATATCGACTACTCTGCCATGAAACCAAGTTTCGTAATGGTCTTTTGGGAAAAAAGTAGCTAAGTGATAATGACTGTCATTGAACATTACACCATAAAATACACTGTCAAGAATATTTCCAAGTGCTCCAGCAAAGATTAAGGATATAGCAATTAATAAGAATTTAGATTTGTGTTTTTCGATTGATTTGACTAACCAATAGCCAATTCCAACGATAGCAAAAAGACGGAACACCGTTAAAAACAATTTACCATATTCCCCTGGAATTACAGTACCCCAAGCCATTCCTTCGTTTTCTATAAAATATATTTTAAACCAACTGAAAACATCCACATGTTCTTCATAAAGGAAGTTTGTTTTTACATATACTTTTGAAAATTGATCAATCACGAGGATTAAAAAGATGAGCAGTACCGAATGCCTTAATTTCATTATCTTAATTTTGTGTGCAAAAATAGAATTATTTTAAAAAAAACGCTCCAAAAGGAGCGTTAATATTGTCATTAGATTGGTATTATCGTTGAAGGTTCTTTGCCTCAATACTCATTGTTGCGTGAGGAACAATTTTCAATCTTTCTTTTCCGATTAGCTTTCCAGTTACTTTACAGATTCCATAGGTTTTGTTTTCTACTCTGAAAAGTGCGTTTTTCAAATCGCGAATGAATTTTTCTTGGCGAATAGCTAGTTGCGAATTGGCCTCTTTAGACATGGTTTCACTTCCTTCTTCAAAAGCTTTAAAGGTAGGAGAAGTGTCGTCAGTTCCATTATTAAGGTCATTCATATAAGCACTCTTAATCAAATCTAGATCGGCCTGTGCTTTATCTATTTTTTTTAATATAATTTCTTTGAACTCTGCCAAATCGGCATCAGAGTATCTCGTTTTTTCCTCTACCATATTTTACTATTTTGAGATTATTATTCTTGTTTTTATATCATCAAACTCTATTTCTACACCATTAGAAATTGTATCTTCAAAAGTCAATGCCTCTGTTAAGGTTTCTGACATGATGTATGCTTTATTATTGTTAATCGCTTGTTCTAATTCTCCACTCCGTTGAAGACTTACTTTAATTTTGTCAGTAACTTCAAAACCAGAATCTTTTCTGATATTTTGAATTCTATTAACCAGTTCTCTTGCGATACCTTCTTGTTTTAATTCAGGCGAAATAGTGATGTCTAAAGCAACGGTAATTCCGTTGGCACTGGCCACTAACCAACCTGGTATATCTTGAGAAGTAATCTCCACATCTTCGGATGTTAAAGTAATACTATTTCCTGAAATGACAATTTCGATACTACCGTTGGCATCAATGGCATTGATTTGTTCCGGAGTGAACTGTTGTATTTCTTTGGAAATCAATCCCATATCCTTACCAAATCGAGGCCCAAGAGTCTTGAAATTAGGCTTAATTTGCTTCACTAATACTCCCGATGCATCGTCTAAAAGAGTAACTTCTTTGACGTTTACTTCGGCTTTAATCAGGTCGGAAACCGCTTCAATTTCGGCGCGTTGATTCTCGTCAAGTACAGGAATCATAACCTTTTGCAACGGTTGACGCACTTTTATCATCTCTTTCTTACGAAGGGATAATACTAAGGAAGAAACCGTCTGCGCTTTCATCATTTTGCTCTCTAAGGATTTATCAACAAAGTTTTCAACTGAAACAGGGAAATTTGCCAAGTGAACACTAGTAAATTCCTCGCTTCCAGTAGCGTTTACCAAATCTGTATACAACTTGTCCATAAAGAATGGTGCAATAGGAGCCGCTAATTTGGCTACATTAAGCAAACAAGTGTAAAGCGTTTGATAAGCTGCAATCTTATCTGTACCGTATTCGCCTTTCCAGAATCTTCTTCTGCACAAACGTACATACCAGTTGCTCAAGTTTTCTTGAACAAAGTCTGAGATGGCACGAGCCGCTTTTGTAGGTTCATAATCAGCATAAGCTTCGTCAACTGTTTTGATTAAAGTATGCAATTCAGATAAAATCCAACGGTCTATTTCAGGACGTTCTTTTAATGGAATTTCAGCCTCTGCATAATTAAAACCATCGATATTAGCATACAAACTAAAGAACGAATAGGTGTTGTACAAAGTTCCAAAGAACTTACGACGCACTTCTGCTACTCCTTCGATATCAAATTTTAAGTTATCCCAAGGGTTGGCATTGGAAATCATATACCAACGCGTTGCATCAGGACCGTATTCTGCTAATGTGGTAAATGGATCTACGGCATTGCCTAGACGTTTGGACATTTTTTGTCCATTTTTGTCTAAAACTAATCCGTTAGAAACAACATTTTTATAGGCTATTTTGTCAAAAACTAAGGTTCCAATTGCGTGTAAGGTATAGAACCATCCACGAGTTTGGTCGACCCCTTCCGCAATAAAGTCGGCTGGGAAGGCTTTGTTTTCTTCTATTAAATCTTTGTTTTCAAATGGATAATGCCATTGCGCATAAGGCATCGCGCCTGAATCAAACCAAACGTCAATCAAATCACTTTCGCGTTTCATTGGTTTGCCTGATGGCGATACTAATACAATGTTATCCACTACATTTTTGTGAAGATCCACTAAGTCATAGTTTTCCTCACTCATATTTCCTACAACAAAACCTTGGAATGGGTTTTCTTTTTGGAAACCTGCCGCGATGGATTGCTCAATAGCGTTGTACAACTCTTCTACAGAACCGATTAATACTTCTTCGGTTTTGTCCTCAGTTCTCCATATTGGCAATGGAATACCCCAATATCTTGAACGGGATAAATTCCAGTCGTTGGCATTCTTTAACCAATTTCCAAAACGTCCTTCACCAGTAGCTTTAGGCTTCCAGTTGATGGTTTCGTTCAAGTCAAACATACGGTCTTTGATTTCGGTCACTTTGATGAACCAAGAATCAAGTGGGTAGTATAAAATAGGTTTGTCCGTTCTCCAACAATGTGGATAACTGTGGACGTATTTTTCAACCTTAAAGGCTTTGTTTTCTTCTTTTAATTGGATGGCAATTTCAACATCAGCTGAACGCTCGGGGGCTTCTCCCTCGTTGTAATATTCATTCTTTACATATTTTTCAGAGTACACTCCTAGACCAGTGATGAATTTTCCTTGCAAATCAACCAGCGGTACTGGATTGCCATTAGCATCTAACACTAACATTGGCGGTACTTCAGGAGTAGCTTCTTTGGCCACTTTGGCATCGTCGGCTCCAAAGGTAGGCGCGGTATGTACAATACCCGTTCCATCTTCGGTGGTTACGAAATCACCAGAAATTACACGAAATGCATTTTCAGGATTTTGATACGGTAAGGCCAATGGCATTAATTGCTCATAGCGGATTCCTACTAAGTCGGCTCCTTTGCATTCAGCTAGGATTTGGTATGGAATCTTTTTATCTCCTTCTTTAAAGTTTTCAAAATCGGATGCTTCAGCAGTTTCAAAGAATGTTTTACCAAATTGTTTTCCTACTAGATTTTTAGCCAAAACCACTTTTACAGGTCGGAACGTATATTGATTAAAGGTTTCCACCAATACATAATCTATTTTTGGTCCAACAGTTAAAGCGGTATTGGAAGGTAGGGTCCAAGGAGTAGTGGTCCAAGCCAAGATATGAACCTCGCCAAAGCCTTGTAAAAAGCTTGGCAAAGTATCGCTGATGGTTTTGAACTGTGCAACTACCGTTGTATCGGTTACATCCCTGTAACTTCCTGGTTGGTTAACTTCGTGGGAAGAAAGACCGGTACCCGCTTTAGGCGAATACGGTTGTATCGTATATCCTTTGTACAATAAATCCTTGTTGTAGATTTGTTTCAACAACCACCAAACGGTTTCCATATATTTGGATTTGTAGGTGACATATGGATCTTCCATATCAACCCAATACCCCATTTTTTCGGTAAGGTCATTCCATACATCGGTATAACGCATAACAGTGCGTTTACACGCTTCGTTGTATTCTTCTACCGAGATGGTTTTTCCAATATCTTCTTTGGTGATGCCTAATTCTTTCTCGGTTCCAAGTTCAACGGGCAATCCGTGGGTATCCCAACCAGCTTTACGTTTTACTTGAAAACCTTTCTGAGTTTTATAACGACAGAAAATATCTTTAATCGCACGAGCCATTACGTGGTGAATTCCAGGTAATCCATTTGCCGAAGGCGGACCTTCAAAAAACACATAAGGAGGGTTTCCTTCACGAGTGCTTACACTTTTCTCAAAAACATTTTCTTTTTTCCAAAAATCAAGAACTTCAGATGCTACCGTTGGTAGGTCAAGTCCTTTGTATTCAGTAAATTTTGTACTCATTTTATCGTTATCTAAAATCAATTTGCGAAAGTAAGGAATTTTGACTAATTCTTGTAAAAGAGGAAAAGAAAATAGCAGTTCTTTAGTCATTAATTGAGAAAGAATAATTAGTCGCTAGAATTTCCTTTTTTTTAATAAAATAATAAGGGTAAAATTAAGAAAAGACCTCTTTCAGAACCTCTAATGATTTTGGCTTTTTAAATCCATCCAAATGGATACTGTAATAGTCTAAAAGGATTTTGAGGACTATTTGTCGTTCAATTCCGGCAAAGGTTTTTTGATCAGAATCGAATTTTAAATGAAGAGCCTTTTTGAGTAAATGCGTTTGATGTTGCGAAAGCCCATTGATTCCTTGAAAGGGGGTAAAAACACCTTCATTAAGATCAAAATAATCAAATTCTAATTGCGACAAATCAGGATAAAAACCAAAAAATTTAGTGATTTCAAGCATCAAAATCAAATGGAAATTGGCGACCTCATCATGGGTGTCGAGCCATAGAAAAGCAGTTTGAAGAAAGAAAAACAAATCTTCATTTTTTTCTTCTTCATGAATGCTATGGTGTAATATCTCCGATAAAAAGAGAACAATGGTACTTTTAACTACATCCGTATTGATGCTGTGATAGGTATGGGAAAGTTTGATTTCTTTAAAATGCTCAAGCGTCCCTTTATTTTTATGATTGGCTTCTATTTCCAATAAATTAAGCGGTTGGAAATAGGCTATTTTTTGATTGGCTTTTTTATTTGAATAAGCACTTTGAACAAAATAAGATTTTAAACCATCCGATTCTGTAAAGCATTTCACAATCAAGCTTTTTTCTTGATATTTTAGAGCTGAAATAACAATGGCTTTGGTTTTGACTAGCATGTAAAAACCCTTAGTAGAGAAAGGGCTGACTCTTGTTTATCGAATAATCATTACTTTTTTTACAATGGTATCGGAAGCGTCCGAAGAAGCCACAAAGATCATGTATACTCCTGAGGCCACTCTATATTTTCCAAATGCAGTAGTATCCCATTCAATAGTCCCTCCTTCTGAAGTGGTTTCATACACTAAGTTCCCTTCAATATCCGTGATTTTGACATTGGCTTTATTGGTCAAACCGCTTATTTTGACTGTTCCTGAATATTCTGGACGCACTGGATTCGGGTAAACATATACATCGCTCAAATTATCACTTGGTTTAGTAGCCGTTCCTTTATAAGCGACTAATCCCTTATCAGTAGCAAAATAAACATCTCCCGTAACTCCATCGATTTCAATATCTAAAATATTATTACTTGGAAGAGGCGAATTGTCTTTTGTAAAATGATAAATAGTTTCCTGACCATTGGATGAAACTAAATAGACACCCGAATCAGAAATAGAAACCCATTTGCGATTGGCTCCATCAACAGCGATATCTAATATAAATTGTTCGTAAAATAATTCTTGTGCTAAATCATTTTCAAGAATAATGATCGCTTTCGTTTGAATGTCTGTTTCGGACAAAAATTGATCGACACTTTGAATAATTCGCAATCCTCTGGCCGTTCCAATCCAAAGTTGATTTTTATTGTCAATCGCGGTACAACGAACACTCGTGTCAGGTAGATTTCCATCTGTACCAGTAACAAAAGTCATGTGTTTGTTGACACTTTCGTTGAATGCAATTAATCCATTATGCTCTGAAGAAATCCATTTTGTTCCGTTTTTATCAACGTTAGGAATGGCATAACTTTCCGCAGTAGCACCTCCAATAATGGTGGATAAATCATAGGATTGCCAAGTTCCATTACTCTTCAATTCTTTTAGCCCTTTATTGACCATATTGTTGGTCATCCATAAATTCCCATTGCGATCAAATACGGGTCCATTAATTCTAACATCAGGACCATACGAAGGATTGGAAGGGTCGACCAAAGTTTCCAAACCATTCCCATTTGCGCCCGTATTGGTATTGTTATACAATTGTGTAGCCACACCATTCTCTACTTTTAACAGTCCCGAAAAATAAGAACTAACATACATGATGTTTTCATTATTGGGTGAAACTGCAATATTTGAAAGTGATTTGGCCCCTAATAACTGGGAGTAAGGAATCATATCCCACCCATTTTGAGTAGTATATTTACTGATCGGATATTGCCCTAAACCAGGGTTGTAGGGATTATAGTATCTGGAATAACTCCCGTACAAAGCCCAAAGGGTAGTGGATGTTTTTCTCAAACGGAAAATGCTGTTTTGTATAGGCCCATTAGGCATTATTATTTCAAAACTACTCAGACTTGAAATAGGACAGGAGATTACTCCATTAGCCGTCGAACCAATATAAATTATGTTATTGATGACCGTAGCACACGTAAAAGTAGGCGAAAGACTTTGGACTTGATTGTTTTGTATATGGGCCAACTGACTGAAAGAGGTATCCGTTACATACATTTCATTAGCGGCACAAACAATCAGCTTATCCCCGTAGCTTCGAATATCAATACAAGGCATGCTTAGAGAAAGTATCGCTTGAGGAGTGGTGTTTACAAATTTGTAAATATGCTGATCCGTGTTAGCCGCTACCAATTGGTTATTAAATGTGGTAATTCCATTCCAATAACCCGAATTGAATTGAGACCATTGACTAAAATCAACCAAATCAGGGTTGCTAATTAAGGCTTTTTTGATACCGTAATTTTGAGTTACAGCATAAATTTCGTTATTAAAAATAGTAGTTTGGTAAATCTTTTCCGTATTTCCATTTGCACCAATATAGTAAGTATCTCCAAATTCCATAGAACTTAAATCGAATACAGAAATACCATAATCACAAGAAAGATATATTTTACCATTATATTCTAAAAAATGGTTAATAGATTTAATCGTAGGAGGAATAGGGAGCACGTCGATAATTCCTCTTCTTTGAATAATGGTTCCATCAGAATTCACAATCAATAATAACCCATTACTATTTCCAACAAAAATCATATTTGAAGTTTGACTTCTATAAATAGCCGTGATGGTTTCCGCTTTTAGTCCATCAATAGAGTTAATCGTTTTTAAAGCTTGAGTGGCTGGGTTTTGGGAAAAGAGGGCGTTTTCAGAAGAAGCATAAATGGCCTCAGGAGATTCAGAAATATCAGTAATTGAATTATAGGAAAAATATCCTTGCCATTTTTGATTGCTTTGAGCAAATGAGGCAAGAACTAAAATTTGAAAAGCAATAATAAACAGTCTTCTACGCATTACATTCTAATAATAGGACAAATATAGTATAAAACGCAATTATAATGCTTTTCATATAGCACAATAAAAAAACCCTCTTTAAAAATAAAGAGGGTTTTTAACAAAATTAAGTGGTTGGTTATTATACAATTCCTTGTGCTAACATAGCGTCAGCAACTTTTACGAATCCAGCAATATTAGCTCCTTTTACATAATCCACATATCCGTTAGCATCTGAACCATATTTCACACAAGCTGCGTGAATATTAGCCATAATACCTTTAAGTCTATCGTCAACTTCTTCTGATGACCAGCTTAAACGCAATGAGTTTTGTGACATTTCCAAACCAGAAGTAGCCACACCACCCGCATTAGAAGCTTTTCCAGGAGCGAATAAAATTTTAGCGTTAAGGAATACGGTAACCGCTTCAGGAGTTGAAGGCATATTAGCACCTTCAGCCACACAAATACATCCGTTAGCTACTAAAGTTTTAGCTTCCTCTTCGTTCAATTCGTTTTGAGTAGCACATGGTAGAGCGACATCACATTTCACCTCCCAAGGACGTTTTCCAGCTACGAATTGAGCGTTTGGATATTTAGTTAAATAATCAGAGATTCTTCCGTAGTTTACGTTTTTAATTTCCATTACGTAAGCTAATTTTTCAGCAGTAATTCCGTCAGCATCGTAGATATATCCAGATGAATCCGACATTGTTACTACTTTACCACCCAATTGAGTAGCTTTTTCACAAGCGTATTGAGCAACATTTCCAGAACCAGAAACTACTACTGTTTTACCAGTAAAGCTATCTCCTTTAGTCGCCAACATACTTTGAGCGAAGTATACATCACCATATCCTGTAGCTTCAGGACGGATTAATGAACCTCCGAATGAAATTCCTTTACCAGTTAAAACTCCAGTAAACTCGTTTCTTAATCTTTTGTATTGACCAAACATATAGCCAACTTCTCTTCCACCTACACCGATATCTCCAGCAGGAACGTCAGTGTCAGCTCCGATATGTTTCGATAATTCAGTCATAAAAGCTTGACAGAATTTCATAATTTCAAGATCTGATTTTCCTTTAGGATCAAAGTCAGATCCTCCTTTACCTCCACCCATTGGAAGTGTAGTTAAACTGTTTTTGAAAGTTTGCTCAAAAGCTAAGAATTTCAAAATACTTAAGTTAACTGTTGGATGGAAACGGATTCCTCCTTTGTATGGTCCGATAGCAGAGTTCATTTGAATTCTGTATCCTCTGTTAACTTGAGTAGTTCCAGCATCGTCAACCCATGTTACTCTGAACATGATTACTCTTTCTGGTTCAACCATTCTTTCCAAAAGCATTTTGTTTTGGTATTTTTTGTTTTCCTCGATAAAAGGGATTACTGTTTCAGCAACCTCTTTAACTGCTTGCATAAATTCAGGCTCGTTAGCATTTCTTTTAGCAACCAATTCAATAAATGAGTTAATACTTTGTGACATAAATTATACTATTAATGTTTAAGAAATCGTTTTCGTTAAATCGCACAAATATACATTTTCTAAAAATATTGGCGCAATTTTTTTATTTTATTCTATCAAAAAGGGTTTATTAAGGGTTAAAATTACATTTTTAATATTTTAAAGTTTACTTCTTTCTCCTCAAATTTCAGTTTAAAGAAATAAGTTCCAGTAGCAAATGAGCTAATATCTATAGTAGTAGAAAGATCGCCGATAGTATTGTGATACAATATTTGTCCCGCAATAGAATAAACTGTCAACTCACTCATTGGGGTTTTGGAGGTAATCGTAACTTTATTATTAGTAGGATTTGGCGAATAACTAAAATCAGTATAGCCATAACTCGACACTCCTAAATTAGCGGTACATGAAATCGTAGCCGCAAAACCATCATAGTTTACCGCTTGATCCGAAGTAAACTTCATCGTCAATGAACCATCTACAGCCGAAGAAGTATAAGGTCCAGGCAATGTATTTCCAGTAGCTCCACCTCCTGTTAAGTCTGGAGCAGCCGTTGAATTCCCATCGTATACATAGAAGTAATCATAATCTTGTTCTAAATTAAATACGGAAAAAGTCAAAACAATCGCTTTATTAGGAACATCTGGTATAATAGTTCGAATGATGGTTTCCATATCGTCATAATTCGCATTTGCACCTCCCGTATCATAGATATCAATACCACTACAGAAATTAGTAGCCGTAGCAAAAATCAAATCTTTAACTGGAGCGATTAAACCCGAGGAACAAGTTGGTCGCACCGCGATTTGATAATAGGTATTAGGATTCAATCCTGAAATTGAATACGAGTTCACCGTAACTGTAGTCCAAGTTGTAGGGGTAGTTCCATAAGCATAAACCGCAACTTCCCAAGAAGCAGATGAGGCATCCACCCATGAAAAACTTGCAGAGGTGCTAGTAACGGTATCAATATTCAATTGGGAAATTGTATTGGTACAGATATTTATACAGTCAGAGCTCAAACAAGTAGCCGCATTAATGGCATTAAGAATTACATTTTTAGGTTGCGTACTAAAGCCATTATTAAAATTAATTCCCACTCCTGAAATTAAATGACAATAACTCATAATAGTTCCTTTAACTGCTGCATTTGGAATAGGTCCTTGGGCGCAGGTTCCTTCTGTATATCCTGCTTGTTGTCCACATCCATCGATAGCGGTATTATTGCCATTCCAATAACAACCATGTGTGTGAGGAGAGCCTAAAAGGTGTCCAAATTCATGAGTCATACATTCGATGTTCCAAGAAAAAACAGGCACTGTCGAGTAAGTGTCATAAATATCCGCATAACTGAAATTGTTTGAAGAGCACAAACCATTAATTGTTACAGCCACTCCACCTAATCCTCCTGGATCAATACCTATTAATTGTCCTACATCCCCATCAAAAATAGGAGTGTGTCCATTAAAAGCATATAAATAATCGGAAGAGGAGGAACCAATCCCTTCATAAGGATCCTGATCGGTCCAAATATACATGGATTTTAAGTTAACCGTAATTCCATCGTTAGCATATAAAGTTTGGATATTACTAAACATTGAAGTCATCCAATTGGTCGTTTGAACCGTATCGCTATTGTTGGCATTGTACAAATCATTATCGATTTCAAAATACATTGAAATACATTTTACTACCGTAGTTTTATTGGATGTCGACATATCCAACGGTGTAGATTCATCAAATTTTGCAGCACATTTAAAATCGCCTGCAATTTTTAAATTACTATCTGAATACACTATATAATCCAAAGTGTTATTGGGCTTTTTAAGTTTTGCAACCACTAAATTAGCCAAATTATCACTAGAGATAATTCCGTTACATTCATTATTGAAAAAATTGAACGATACTACAGAATGAAAATCGTTTTTCACAATCCCTCGATAATAAACCCCTGCTTGATAAGGGATGTTTTTTTGTCTATTGGTATCCACATGGAAGTTGTCGTGAAACAAATCCGCTTGATACAATTGAACCACTATAATGGAATTATTATAAGGTATCGAAAGTTCAATAAATGGATACCTATGCGTTACAATATCATTCAACTGATTGCTGTTGATAGTGGCCAAAGTAGCATTATTGACTACTTTGTCAACCTCTGTTGTGGCAATACTATTGGAAGGGGTGAGAATTGTTAAAGGAGTAAAGCTTACATTTTGATTGTGGTATTCTTGAACCTTTTTGGCTACTTCATTTTGAGCAGAAAGCAAAATGAAGTGAAACAATAAAATTAGAGTTAGTATTTTTTTCATTTACAATGTTTTTTTGAGGTAAAGTTAGTAAAATTCAATTTAGTTGGTAATTGTTAGTTGGTTAATCCTCTAAAAAAAATAAAAAGCATCTTCAATATGCTCCACATTATAATCAGAGAATAATTTATTAATGGCAATAATATCAAATCGAATTTCCAAATCAAGATTGTTTAACGTAACATAGTGATCAATCGCTTTAACCAACCGTTGGATTTGAGCGGGCTTGACAAAATCCTGTGGCAAGCCAAATTCAATGGAAGAGCGCGTTTTTACCTCAACCACCACCAAGGTATCTCCCTTTCTAGCAATAATATCAATTTCAGTATTCTGAGCACGCCAATTGGTTTCCAATATGACATAGGCTCTTTCTTGCAAGTAGGCCACTGCAATCTCCTCTCCTTTTTTTCCTAATTTGTTATGCTCTGCCATAGTATTTAACAAAAAAACGATTTTTGAGTTCATTCAAAAATCGTTTCTATATATTATTCAAATATCACTTTGCTTTCCAAATCATTTACCTCTATAGACACTTGTCTTCCTAGAATCAAGGCGTGATTGTCGGCGGAATGTCCTGCTGGAAAGTTGTAAATGATAGGAATATTGTATTTTTTAGTCACATCATCAATGATCTCAAGGGCATCTTTCCCCCATGGGATTTCATTGTCGTGCATTTTGGTCATTCCCCCTACGATGATTCCTTTGAGGCTTTCCAAACATCCGTTTCGTTTTAAGTTCATCATCATACGATCAATATGATAGAGGTATTCGTCTAAATCTTCTATAAATAGAATTTTGTCGGTGCAATCTATTGCCGAAGCAGAACCTAAAAGACTGTATAAAATTGAGAGGTTCCCTCCTACTAATTCTCCTTTGGCTTTGCCATAACGGTTTAAAGGCTCACAAGGAACAGTGTATTCTAAATGTTCTCCAAAAAGTGCTTTGCGCAAACTTTCTTTGGCCTCTTCTGTAGCTTTTGCACTTACCGGCATAATGCCGTGAATGGAAGCAAAACCCAAATTATTCAAATGGCTGTGCAAAACGGTAACATCGCTAAAACCAATAATCCATTTTGGCGATTGTTTAAATTTGGTAAAATCCAAAAGGTCAATCATACGCACGGTACCATATCCTCCACGCACACACCAAATGGCTTTAATATTTGGATTGTCCAGCACCTTTTGAAAATCGGCAGCGCGCTCTTCATCTGTACCTGCCAATTGATGGTGGTCCAGCCCAATTGTTTCACCCAAAACTACTTCAAGTCCCCAATTGTGCAACCATTCAATAGCTGGCTTTAAATTGTCTTCTACATTTTTACGAGCGGTTGCCACGATGGCAATGGTATCGCCTTTTTTTAAATAAGGAGGTGTGATCATCTTTTTTTGTGAATAGGAAGAAATTGAAAAAAGAATAAATAATAATACTAACTTTCGCATTAACAGATTATAAATAGCTTATGTACTCTTTAAAAAGTACTTTTCAAAAGTAAACAAATTAGAAATAAATTCGTGATTTCATAGCTAAAAACTTATTTTTGCAGTCCTCTGAACAAGATTCAGATGCAAACTATTTAAGATTATGTTAGAAAATCCAAAAAGATATACCATTACGGCTGCTTTACCTTACACCAACGGACCTATACATATTGGTCATTTGGCAGGTGTTTATGTTCCTTCCGATATTTATGCACGTTATTTACGCCTGCAAGGAAAAGATGTTGCTTTTATTTGCGGAAGCGACGAACACGGGGTAGCCATCTCTATGAAAGCCAAAAAGAAGGAATTACACCGCAACAAGTGATTGACAAATACGATGGCATCATCCGTAAGTCGTTTATTGATTTTGGAATTTCTTTTGACAATTATTCCCGAACCTCTTCAAAGATCCATCACGATACTGCTTCTGCTTTTTTTAGAAAATTGTATGACAACGGCGACTTTATAGAAGAAGTTACCGAACAATTATACGATGCCAAAGCCGATCAGTTTTTGGCCGATCGATTTGTGACAGGGACTTGTCCTAAATGTGAGAACCCAGAAGCCTATGGCGATCAATGTGAAAAATGTGGATCGACTTTAAATGCTACTGATTTAATCAATCCTAAATCGACCATTACAGGTGACACCCCTATATTAAAATCGACCAAACACTGGTTTTTGCCTTTGGATCGTTACGATGACTTTTTGAAAGAATGGATACTGGTTGGCCATGCCAAAGATTGGAAAGCAAATGTATTAGGACAAGTAAAATCATGGTTGGACGATGGATTAAAGCCTCGTGCCGTAACCCGTGATTTGGACTGGGGAATTGACGTACCTGTCGAAGGTGCGGAAGGCAAAAAACTATACGTTTGGTTTGATGCGCCTATTGGTTATATCTCGTCAACTAAAGAATGGGCCGCAAAAGAAGGTAAAGATTGGGAACCTTACTGGAAAGATGCCGATACTAAATTGGTTCACTTTATAGGAAAAGACAATATTGTATTCCATTGTATCATTTTCCCTGCGATGTTAAAAGCGGAAGGATCGTATATTTTACCAGACAATGTACCTGCCAATGAATTCTTGAATTTAGAAGGCAACAAACTTTCGACTTCTAAAAACTGGGCCGTATGGTTGCACGAATACCTACAAGATTTCCCAGACAAACAGGATGTATTGCGTTATGCTTTAACTGCAAATGCACCTGAAACTAAGGACAACGATTTTACTTGGAAAGATTTTCAAGCTAGAAATAATAATGAATTAGCCGCTATTCTTGGTAATTTTATCAATCGTGTGGTGGTATTGACCAATAAATATTACGAAGGTATTGTTCCACAACCGATGGAATTCACTGAAGTAGACGAACAAACCTTGGCGGAATTAAAAGCCTATCCAGCGGTGATTTCCAGTTCTATTGAACGTTACCGTTTCAGAGAAGCGCAAGGCGAATTGATGAACGTTGCCCGTTTAGGAAATAAATATTTAGCCGATGAAGAGCCTTGGAAAATGGTAAAAACCAATCCTGAACGTGTACAAACCCAAATGTATGTTGCCTTACAAATTGCAGCAGCCTTACGTGTTTTATGCGAGCCTTTCTTGCCGTTTACCGCTTGCAAATTGTCAGGGATATTGAAAACCGATTTGGATTTGACTTGGAATTCCGTTGCAACAAAAAGTGATTTGATTCCTGCAGGACATCAAATTGGGGCAGCCGAAATTTTATTTGCACAAATAGAAGATGCCGAAATTCAAAAACAAATAGACAAATTAGAAGCAACAAAAACAGCCAACAAAATGGAAGCCCAAGTAGTAGAAGCCCAAAAAGAAACGGCCACCTTTGAGGATTTTGCCAAAATAGATTTAAGAGTAGGAACCATCATTGAAGCAGAGAAAATGCCAAAAGCCAACAAGCTTTTAGTATTAAAGGTAGATACTGGAATTGATGTTCGTACAATAGTATCCGGAATTGCGGAGCATTTTACACCCGAAGAAGTAATAGGAAAACGCGTTACCGTATTGGTGAATTTAGCCCCTAGAGCCTTACGTGGAGTAGAAAGCGAAGGAATGTTGCTGTTGGCAAGTGATGCACAAGGCAAATTGGTTTTTGTAAATCCTGATGCGGAAGGCGTATTGAACGGAGCGGTGATTTGTTAAAAATCTCTATTATGAAAGGACGATATTTACAACTACTGCTATTTATTTCTTTAACTTCATTTAGTCAAGATTTTAAAACTGGCTTAAAAGTAGATGGCTTGAAGGATGCGTATCAAATATCGGATGCCTCCAAAAACCGTTTATTGATTTTTGTCAAAGACAGTTTGGATATGAAAGCCTTTCAAATAGACGATCAATTCCAAGTGATTTCGCATTTGGCTACCACCAATCCAGATCGAAAACTTAAAGAAATCATTGGACATAGTAGCAATGGTAACAGTTATACGATTTTCTTTGCGACCAGAAAGTATAAAAAGATCGTCTCGGAGACTTTTAATTTCGACACCAAAGCCATTTCATCTATCACTACAGAATTGGATTTGAGCAAGGAAGAATACCTCACCCGATTTTCATCTAACAATCAATTCTATTTGATAACCAAACCTGATGATGTCAATGACTTGAAATTTTATGTTTTTACCGAAGCCGGAAATATCGCCGTTAAAACGATTCATTTATTGGATTACAAAATCGAGGAAGAGACCAATACGAATGAATTCAACAAGGATACAAAATACAGTTTGATTCAATTAGACACTCCGTATTCCTTAGTGGAGAGCGCTTGCAAACGCAAAATATACCCTATCAAAGAATTTGCATACCTCACTTACGACAACAAGGTAGAGTCAACTAAAATTTTAAAACTAAACCTCAACAGTTTTGCAGTAGAAGCCATTGATATTCGACAAGCAATTTTGGCAAATAACACTTTGGAGACCTATTCCAATTCCATATTAATGGATGATGGATTGATTATTCAAATGAAAACCAATCCAAAAGAATTCAAAATGGCGCTAAAAGACTTTAGTGGAAGTGTTATTAAGGACTATTTAGTCAACGAAAATCAAGAAATCAACTTTAAAAACTCCGATATCATTCGCCTTAACGGTTCTGGTGAGCGTGTTTTGGATAAAACGTCTCAATACTTGTCAAAGATTTGCGATTTGTATGTAGGTATGAGTTGTTTCAAAAACAACGATCGTTATCATATGACTATTGGTGGGGTATCTGAACCCCGATCCAGCGGTGGAATGATGATGGCTCCAATGATGATCAATTCCTTTAGTGTTAATGGAGTTGGAATGACGACCAGCAGTTTTGGCTCCTCGTTTTCCTATTTCAATTACAATACAGGAGCATCCGGAGCGTATGGAAATCGAAAATTGGTATATATCAACAGTGTATTTGACCTTAACTTCGAACATTTGGAGGGTAAAATGGCATTGACTGCTCACGATAAAATCAATGATTTTATCGATGCCAATCCCAATTTCACCAATTACTTAGTGATGCATTTTAATTCCAAAACCTATCTTGGTTTTTATGATGATCGGTATAAAGAGTATACCCTTTTACAATTTTAATTCTTTTTTATTTTTTTAAAATAAAAAGCAAACCGCGAACAATTATTGACATTTTAGGGTTAAAAAGATTGCTATCTTTGTTATCCATCAAAAACAAAATCCCCTATTCCTATGAATAATTTTATTTCCAAACTGCCTAAGGCTGAATTGCATTTGCATATTGAAGGGTCCTTTGAACCCGAATTAATGTTTGCTCTAGCCCAACGCAATCAAATTGAAATCCCCTATAAAACCATTGAAGAGGTTAAAGAAGCCTATAAGTTTTCGTGTCTTCAAGATTTTTTAAATATATATTACGCTGGTGCCAGTGTATTGATTCACGAAGATGATTTTTACGAATTGACTATGGCCTATTTGACCAAATGTCAGGAAGAAGCCATTTTGCATACCGAAATCATGTTCGACCCTCAAACGCATACCCAACGTGGAGTTGAATTTACCACTATCATCAATGGAATCCAACGCGCCCGTGAAGAGGCCGAACAACGATGGGGCATTACCTCTTTGTTAATTATGAGTTATTTGCGTCATCTTTCCGAAGAGGAAGCATTTGAAACCTTGCAACAATCCTTGCCGTATAAACATTTGATTAAGGCCGTAGGTTTGGATTCCTCGGAAAATGGCAATCCACCGTCTAAATTCTATAAAGTTTTTGAAGCTTCGGCTCAAGAAGGCTATGTATTGTTAGCACACGCTGGGGAAGAAGGCCCTGCCGATTATGTTTGGGAAGCCATTGACGGATTGAAAATAGCACGTATTGATCACGGCAATAATTGCTTGACGGATGATGCTTTGGTGGACGAAATCATCAAAAGAGATTTGGCCTTAACCGTATGTCCACTGTCTAATTTAGAGCTGAAAGTAGTGAACGATTTGAAGGAACATCCTTTGAAAATGATGATTGACAAAGGGATTAAAGCTACCGTTAACTCTGATGATCCCGCGTATTTTGGAGGCTATTTGAATCAGAATTTTATTAAAATACAAGAAGCATTGGATTTGAGCAAAGACGATTTGGTGTATTTAGCTAACAACTCCATTCAGTATTCATTAGCAGATGAAAATAGAAAACAAGAATTGCTGCAAGCAGTAGCGGAATATGCCTTAAACCATCACCATGAATCTTAAAGTAATCGCCTTTGACGCTGACGACACTTTGTTTGTCAACGAACCTTATTTTCAAGAAGTAGAGCAAAAATTCTGTGCCCTATTGTCGGATTATTTATCGCAACAAGGATTGTCTCAAGAATTGTTTCGAGTAGAGATTGAAAACTTGGATTTGTACGGCTACGGAATAAAAGGCTATACCCTATCAATGATTGAGGCAGCAATGAAAATTTCAAACAAAACCATTTCGATGGACATCGTTGAAAAGATCATTGACTATGGAAAAGAACTATTGCAAAAACCCATTGTATTGCTCGATGGCGTGGAAGATACTTTGGCTGCCTTACAAGGCAAATACAAGCTCATCGTAGCCACTAAAGGAGATTTAAAAGACCAACAAAGCAAGTTACACCGTTCCGGTTTGGGACATTATTTTCATCATATTGAAGTAATGGCCGACAAGCAAGAGGTGAATTACGAAAAGTTGTTAAAGCGATTGGAAATTGCTCCCGAGGAGTTTTTTATGATTGGAAATTCCCTCAAATCGGATGTATTGCCCGTATTGGCTATCGGCGGTTATGCCGTTCATGTGCCTTATCATACCACTTGGGCCCACGAACGCGTAGATCATAAGGTCGAACATCCTCGTTTCAAAACCTTGGAAAAGATAATTGATGTGATGCCGCTTTTGTTAGAATAAAGAAGAAAGAGGAAAGAAGAAAGATATTGCGTTTGGAAGAGGGAGAATAGAATATAGAGAATAGACTAAGTGGTTATGTTGCGTTTAGAAGAAAGAGAAAAGAAGAAAGAAACAAGATATTGCGCAATTGGAAGGCCTATTTGGAATAGTAATCCATAACAATGACCGATTGAAAAACACAAAGTAACCACAATCCACTATTGCCTAATGCCTAATGCCTAAAAATTGCCTAAAAAAATAAAAATGTCTAAACAGAAATTAAACCTTGATACTTGGAACAGAAAGGAGCATTATTTGTTTTTTAAACAAATGGAAGAGCCTTTTTTTGGAGTGACTACCACTATTGATTGTACAAAGGCTTATGAGAAAGCGAAGGCTTTAGGGGTTTCCTTTTTTACCTATTATTTACATAAAACCTTGGTAGCCGTGAATCAAACGGAAGCGTTCCGCTATCGTATTATTGAGGATGAAATTTATATTTACGATCAAATTGATGCCTCAGCAACCATATTAAGAGGGGATGATACCTTTGGTTTTTCCTTGATTGAATATTCGGAAGATTTAACAACTTTTGCGGAGATTACCCAAAAAGAAATTGCCCGAATACAAACTTCTACGGGTTTGTTTACAAGAGAATTTGCGGATAATTTAATTCATTTTTCGGCCTTACCATGGATTGATTTC
>CANCJZ010000002.1 GCA_947378465.1 Flavobacteriaceae bacterium | reverse complement strand
AATGTCTTCGATTAGTTTTTTACAAAATTCAGCACCATAAGGGGTGACTTCACGGGTTCCAACAATACTGATGATTTTGTGGTTATTGAAATCAATAGCGCCCGAAGCAAATAAGAGCACAGGTCCATCGATGCAATGTTTGAGTCGGTCGGGATAAGAGGCATCTTTATAATATAAGGTTTGAATCTTATGGTCTTTGAGAAAACGGTATTCGGATTCGGCGAGATGGAAGGCCGCAGTGTTTTTTAAATTTTTAATCAGCACTTGACCTACTCCGTCAATTGCTGCCAATTGAGAGGCTTTCGCTTTATGCACCAATTGTGCGTTTCCAAAATGATGAATGAGCTTTTTAGCCATAATATCGCCCACACCCTCCATCTTCATCAATGCCAAAATCGAAATAATTTCTTGCTCTTCCATAATAATCTATTGATATTCAAAAATAAGAACAATCTGAAAATTGTTAACAAAGTTTGTTAATAAAATTTTGTGGTAGCCATTAAATAATTAAATTTGTCATTATGAAGATTGATCAATATATATCACAATTACTCTATCGTTACCAATGCGTAACTGTTCCAGGATTCGGTGCCTTTTTGACTGAAATCCAATCGGCGCAATTGCAAGAGAGTTCGCATTCGTTTTACCCTCCTAAAAAGCTGGTTTCTTTTAATGCTTACTTGAAAAATAATGACGGTTTATTGGCTAATCATATTGCTGTTTCGGAGAAAATCACATACGAAGTTGCGGTATCGATTATTGAACATGAGGTTAGTGTTTGGAAAAAAACACTTCAAGAGTTGGGCACGGTTGCATTAAAGAATGTAGGGGAATTGGTTTTGAATTCGGAAAAAAGCATTGTATTTGTTCCAAATGACCAAACGAATTACTTGACCAGTTCATTTGGATTGTCTACTTATGTGTCACCAGCCATCAAAAGAGCGATTCTTTTGCAAGAAGAAGAGGCTACACAAGAGGAAGAAGCAATTGTGGTTCCTGTTGTTGAAATGAAAAAATCTAATCCGTTCTTGAAATATGCCGCGCTATTTGTAATGGGTGCTGGTTTGTTAGGCGCTGGTGGTTATTATGGAAATGTTTACTACCAAACTCAAATTCAAGAGCAAACATTAGCGGTGCAAACTAAAGTTCAAAAAGAAGTAAATCACAAAATCCAAGAAGCAACTTTCTTTATTACTAATCCATTACCTACAGTAACACTTACTGTAAAAGGAGGGAAAATGCCTTACCATATTGTGGCGGGTGCTTTTAGACAAGAAGAAAATGCGGATAAGGTGTATGAAGAACTAATAAAACTAGGCTATCACGCCAAAAGAATAGCAAAAAACAATCACGATTTGTATCCTGTATTGTATGGAAGTTTTACTTCCTATGCCGAGGCACAAAAAGAGATGGAACGTATTAAAAAATCGCACAACCCTGAAGCTTGGTTGTTGATTGAAGAATTATAGAAAAATCCCGATAGAAGTATCGGGATTTTTTTGTGTAAAAAGAAGAGCGAAAAAGAATAATACTACCTTTGCAAAAAAAAGTTATGACTCCAAAACATCCTTCAGACTCCTTAACGATACTTACTGACTTGGTATTGCCGAGTGAAACGAATCCTTTGAACAACTTATTTGGTGGAGAGCTATTGGCTCGAATGGACCGAGCTGCGAGTATTGCTGCTCGAAGACATTCGCGTAGAATTACGGTAACAGCCTCTGTGAATCACGTAGCCTTTAACCGTTCGATTCCTTTGGGGAGTGTGGTAACGGTGGAGGCCAAAGTATCGCGCGCGTTTAAAACCTCTATGGAAATCTTTTTGGATGTATGGATTGAAGACCGCGAATCAGGAATTAGAACCAAAGCCAATGAAGCTATTTACACTTTTGTAGCGGTTAATGAAACAGGTAATCCTGTAGAAGTTCCACAACTTGAACCGGTAACGGAAGAGGAAAAATCTCGATATGATGCTGCTTTGCGAAGAAAGCAATTGAGTTTAGTATTGGCAGGAAAAATGAATCCTCACGATGCTACTGAATTAAAAGCATTGTTTTTATAACAAAAAAGGAAACCATCAGGTTTCCTTTTTTTTATCTGTTCAACCATGTTTGTGGGTTGGCATAAGTGGTATTTTGAGAAATCATAAACTTAAGAATGGTTTTGCCTTCAGCATTAGTTCGGACTTTACCTAAAACTTGTTTGGTAGAAACCTTATCCCCAGCACTTACATTGACGGTACTTAAATTTTGGTATACTGTAAAATAATCTCCGTGTTGAATACATACCGCTTTATTCAAAGGGGAGATTACAATTACTTTAGTTACTTCGCCTCCAAAAACGGCACGAGCATTAGCTCCTGCTTCAGTAGTGATTTCGATACCACTATTGTGGATGACTAAGCTTTTGTATACAGGATGCGGTTGATCCCCGTAACCTAAGGAAATAGCTCCTTTTTCAACGGGCCAAGGCAATCTACCTTTGTTGGCTTTAAAGCTGTTAGAGACTAATTGTCCTTCAGGCGTTAAAACGATTTTGGTAGAGGTTTCAATAGCTTTAGTTTCGGCTACTGTAGTTGTTTTTGGATTGGCTTTGGCTTTGGCAGCAGCGGCTTTTTTATTGGCTTCAGCAATAGCGTCACGGATTAATTTTTGAATTTGGGCGTCAATCTTTTTGGTTTCTTGTTGTTTCTTTTTGATTTCGGCTGCAATTTGTTTTTTATCTTTTTTCAGACTGTTGGCAATTTTTTCTTGCTCGATTTTTTCTTGCTCTAAGTCCTTACGTTCTTTTTCTTGTTCGACGATAAGCTTTTGTTTTTCGGTTTTCTGTCCGCTTAACATCGCGTTGTGATCGGCAAGTTTTTGAGTTTTATCTTTGATTTCTTCTCCTTGCATTTTTCTATAGCTGGAGTATTGTTTCATATACTGCAAACGTTTGTAGGCTTGCAAGAAATTTTCAGATGACAATAAAAACATGGCTCTACTTTGAGTAGAACGGCTTTTATAGGATTTGACAATCATCTCAGCATAGTCGGCTTTAAGGTCGACTAATTCTTTTTTTAGATGGTTAATTTCCACCTGGTTGATGTACATGTCATTGCTCAATAACTTGGTTTGTTTTTCTGTAGTGTGGATTAATTTCTCTTTTAAACCAATCTTGTCTTTTTGAATGGCTAAGAGTTTGACCACAGATTTTTCCTTTTTTCTGACATCTTGCAACATCATTTCCTTTTCATGAATTTCTTCTTGAAGTTTGGCTTTTTTTTGTTCTAACTCTTCTTGGCTTTGTTGTGACCAAGCAGCTGCAGTTAGAAAAAGGAACGCTATTGAAAATAGAAACTTTGACATAGTGGTATTTTTTACAAATCTACTCAATAAATATTCTTTCATAGCCTTCAGGAACACTATATGGGAAAGAAAGGTCTTCATTGAAGGTTACATCTTTATAATCGATATTGATACTGGTTTGAGCATCTTTCTGGAAAGCGTCGATAATAAGAGACAATGGCAATATCATTTCATTGTATTTTTTATAATCAGGATATTGTATTTGCAGGGTTCTTTCCAATGAAGATTGGATGACTTCTTGTTTTTTAATTAAAAAATTGTCTCCTTCAAAAAAGAAAGCTTTTTGAGTTAAGCTATCCGAATTGTTTTGCAATTTATACCACTTGTCAATAATAGATACTTGATATTTGTCTTTATGCATGTCATCAAGGGCTTTTCCTAAAAAGATATTTTGCACTTTATAATAATCCAAATCGATTCCTATCCATTTGCTTAATCCTGCATAATCCCCTTCAAAATATTTGTTTCCTAATTTTGCGTAATATTGGACAGAGGTAGGAGTGATCAAGGCTTTAGCCATAGTTATTCCCAATACTCTCACGCTGATTAATATTCTATCGTCTTTTTTTATTTTGATTTCAGCCGTTACATTTTGAGATTGATTGTCATCTTGGTATTTGGCATTGGCTTTAATATATAATGTAGAAAAATCATTTTTATTGTTGTAATGATTTTCTATTATTTTTTCCGCCGTCATAATGTTATCACTAGCAGCTTTAGTTTCGGCAATGGCCACAACTTTGGCTTTACATGAAACTAAGAAAATGACTAGAAATAAACCGATGTATTTTTTCATAATGGTGTTTACTGCTTTAGTAGAAGGCTATTATTTTTTTTTGAGCAATTCGTTGGCTTTAGTAAAATAGAGTTCTTTTTTCTTAACATCTCCAAGTCCGCTATAAGCTTCTCCCAGTTGGATATTAAAGTTAATTAGTAAAGCTTTGTCGTCAATGACAAAATCAATGCCTGCTTCTAAAATATCTTTCGCTTTTTTGAATTTAGTAAGTTGATTGTTAGCCAAACCATTGTAGTAATACAATTGGGGTTGGCTTGGAAACAACTGCATTTGCTCGTCAGAGAATTTTTCTAATTTGTCAAATTGGTTGGCCTGTGTATAACATTCGGACAACAATAGAATGGTTTCCATATCATCCGCTGAATTAGACAAATGCTTTTGGTAATAGATAATGGCATTATTCCAATCTTTTTGATTTTGATAAAATTTACCTATTTCTTTAGCAACTTTAACTTCTTTGTCGTTGTCAAAATATCCAATCGCTTTTTCTAAATCCTTGTTATACTGCGGGTGGGTTTTTGTAAAAATTAAAAACTCATTGAGGACTCTATGTTTGATTTTTTTGTCAATTTTTTCGCTTGGCAAAATTATATTCATTGAGTTGACTGCTTTGTCTCCCTCGTTATTATTGATATGGTACTTGAACAAACTTACTTGCGCCCAATCAGAAGTTGGGATTTCTTTTTCCAATTGTTTAGCTACTTCAAGCGCTTTTTCTTCTTGATTGCTTTCGGAATACAGAAAAATGAGTACTACATAATTAGATTCTTCTTTTGGAAATTTTTTGATTTGATCAATTAAATTGGATTTTTCAGAACCTTGATATTTGGCATCTTGAAGAATTTGAGCTTTGTACAATTCTCTTTTTTCTGATTTGCCAGCAGTTTGATTTAACTCATTAATCAAATCTAAGGCTTTATCAAATTGTTGGGTGTTCATGTACAATGATACCAAATCCTCTTTATAATCAACCTTGAATTCCACTAGTTTTTGAACTATTGGAATGGCTTGATTATAGTCGTGCGTTTCATAATATACATCGTACATGCCTACCCATGCCCATCTGTTTTTGGGGTCCATTTTGGTGACCTTTTCAAAATTCTGATAGGCTTGATTGTATTTTTTTTGAGCGAGATAGTTCTTCCCTAATTCAAAATACACAATGGCATTGTCAGGTTGAAGGTTTTCGCATTTTTCAAGTGAAATAATAGCCTTGTCATAGTTCTCCAAAGCTTTCTGTTTAAGAGACTCGTAAAAGTTATTTTGAAAGTTATCTTCTACAGAAGCAATTTGGTCGGGTTCAGCTTGTGCCAATACCGAAACAGGAATAAAACACATTCCAACAATTAAACCTACAAAAGCTATTTTTTTCATTTATAATTATTCTAATACGGAGTAATCTCCAATACTGATACTAGTAAAATCACCATCAAAACTCGCATGATTACCAATCATAGCATTGTCCAAATTGGCATTTTTAATGTGCGCGTGTGTTTGCACTAAACTATTTTTAATAACTGTATTCATTAAGTGACATCCTTTACCTAGTGAAACGTTTGGCCCCACGGTTGCATTGATTAGAACCACGTCTTCACCAATATAACAAGGAGGGATAATTGTTGAATTTTCTTGTTTTACAGCATAGTCAATCAAGTGTTCTCCATCATTATGTAAAAATCCTAACATTCTAGAGTTAGTTTCAACAGTAACGTTTTTGTTACCACAATCCATCCATTCGTCAACTTTTCCAGGAACGAATAACATTCCTTTTTGCTTCATATTTTCCAAAGCATCTGTCAACTGATATTCACCGCCTTTAACAACGTTATTATCTAATAAATATTGCAATTCACTTCGTAATGTTTCACCAGATTTGAAATAATAAATACCAATAATGGCTAAGTCGGAAACAAAATCTTTAGGTTTTTCAACGAAATCCACAATTTGATTTTTGTCGTTTAATTGTACCACACCAAAGGCGCTTGGATCTTCCACTTGTTTCACCCAGATCACACTATCCGCAGCGGTATCTAAAGTAAATTCAGCTCTGAATAAAGTATCCGCATAAGCAACCACTAAAGGACCTTGCATACTTTCTTTAGCACACATAATCGCGTGAGCTGTTCCAAGTGCTTCATTTTGATAATAGATTGTACCTTTAGAACCTAACTTTTCAGCGATAGCAATCAAATCCTGCTCTACTTGTTTTCCAAAATCTTTATGGATGATAAATGCGATTTCTTCAATTTCTTGATTTATAACTCCAGCAATATCCTCCACTAATCGGTGGACGATAGGTTTTCCAGCGATAGGGATTAAGGGTTTAGGAATGGTTAAAGTGTGCGGACGTAAACGAGATCCACGACCGGCCATTGGTACAATTATTTTCATATTCGAGGGTTTTAATATTTTGTATTATTGCAAAAATAGCTTAATTTTTATCACAATGGTTTTCTACCATAAAAAAGCTATTCTTTTATTTTTTCTAGTCCGTATTTTTCAGCAAAGGCATTGAAAATACTTATTTTTCCATCCTTTTTCAAGTTAGAAACAATCTCTCTTAGCACATTTAATGCATCTTGTTTATAAGGAGAGCTTGCATTATCATATAATTGAAATGCTTTTAGGCAATTCTCAAGGGCATTAGCATAATCACCTGTTGCATTTTGAATTCTTGAAATCCCATAAAAACCTTCGGGATCCTCAGGATGTAAAACAATGAATTTAGTGTAAGTTTGAATCGCCATTGAATCATCACCTAAAAGATTATAGGCAACTGCCATATTCATTAACGGCATGGTTCCTTTTGGATCGAGTTCAAGGGATTTTTGATAGCAATTGATGGCTTCTTTATAGCGCTCTAATTTCCGATAACAAACTCCCATATTGTCCCAAGCAAATGCAAATTTAGAATCTGCTTTTACGGCTTTATTATACTCTACTAAGGCTAAGTCATATTTATTTTGATTGTAATATTTCTCGCCTTCAGCATAAAATTCTAACGCTTTTTTCTTATTGGAGTACGAATGTTCGTGTTCTTCATTATTAATATCCAAAAGTGCTTTTAACTCTGGGCAATCAGTTATCAATTGACTTTGAATTTCATCGTAATCTTTGTCGACAATAATTTTAATATTATTATCTCCTATATTAAGAACTGTATCTTTAGCGGTAATCTTTAAAGTGTCAATTGATTTTTTAATTTGTTCCACATAGTCACGCGTTTGATCGGCAACGATACTTGAAGTAATGCAGGATTTGATAGAATCATTTTTAACATTTTTACTCAAATTGTAATTGATTTTAGCAATACAACTGCAGGCATCATCAATAATAGATTTCTTGATGGTTTTTTCTTGGGCAATACTATGATTCGCTAAAAGCGCAATTGTACTTAAGCTGACAAACTTTAAAAATGATTTCATGTCCTTGATATTATATAGTTCCTGTGCTTCCAAATCCTCCTTCGCCACGAGAAGTTTCCGATAATTCTTCTACTGGAATCCATTCGGCTCTTTCGTGTTTGGCGATGATTAATTGAGCGATTCTTTCGCCATTATTGATGACAAAGTCATCATTAGATAAATTCACTAAGATGACTCCTATTTCACCTCTATAATCCGCATCGACGGTACCCGGAGCATTCAAAACGGTGATTCCGTTTTTAGCAGCTAGACCGCTACGAGGACGAACTTGTGCTTCATAGCCAATAGGCAATTCGATAAAAAGACCAGTTTTAACAATGGTTCTTTCTAATGATTTTAAGGTAATAGGTTCCGAAATGTTGGCTCTTAAATCCATTCCTGCCGAAGCAATGGTTTCGTAGTTTGGTAAATCGTGTTGGGATTTATTGATAATTTTGATCGTCATTGTTTTTTATTTTCTTTTTATAATTCTGAGTAAGGTTTCTTTTTCACTGTAATAAATGAAATATAAAAATACTATTAATAAAGTTATTTTTAAAATATAATTGTCCCGTAAAGCTGGAATGTAAAAAGAGATGGCTGAAAACAATACTGTAATCCCCAAATAGCTAAATATTTTTGTGAAATCATAAGGGATAGGATAGTTTTTTTGTCCCATTTTATAAGAGATAATCATCATACTTCCGTAAGCAGCTATGGTTGCAATTGCTGATCCATAATAGCTCATAGATGGTATTAAAATGTAATTTAATACTAATGTAACGGCCGCGCCTACAAAAGAAATATAAGCACCAATAATGGTTTTGTCAATTAGTTTATACCAAACGGATAAATTAGTATAAATTCCTAAGAAGAAATTAGCAAACACAATAAGTGGCACCACTTTCATAGCATCCCAATAGTTGGCATTAGGAACCAATACTTCTTTTAATAAATCAGCAAAGACAATTACAAACAAAGTAATGAATGAGCCGAAAATTACAAAGTACTTTGTTATGGTAGCGTATGTTTGTTGGGCATTTTCATTACTTGCGTGACTGAAAAAGAAAGGTTCAATTCCAAGGGTATAAGCAGTACGGAACAATACCATAAACATTCCAATTTTATAACAAGCGGAATAGGCTCCAATATCAGACATTGGCACGTGCATCCAATCTAATAAAATTTTGTCAAAATGTTCGTTGATGGCAAAAGCAATTCCTGCAAAAAGTATCGGCCAGCCATAAGTCATCATACGTTTCCAAAGCGCAAAATCAAACTTCCAAGTTATCTTTAAATAATTAGGAATTAAAACCACCAATGTAAATAAACTTGCTACAAGATTAGAAACAAAGATATATCCTATTTGAAAATTATCAATGTAAATGGTATTCCAAAACCCGTGAGGATCTGAGGAAGCAAGACCAGGTAGCATCGCTAAAAAGAATACATTGAGCAATAGATTTATTGTCACATTGGACATCTTAATGGCTGCATATTTCATAGGTTTCTTTTCTGCCCTCAACTTTGAGAATGGTACAATAGCAAGTGCATCTAAAGTCAAAATCCAGATGGTATAGGTGATGTATTCAACATTGATGCTGGACCAAGAAGCAAGTGATTTTCTAAACAATAATGAGATCACTAAAAATCCGATAGAAGACCAAAACAGGGAGACTGTAGTTGTAGATACAACCTTTTTCTTATCCTCTTCAGTATTGTAAAATCTGAAGAAGGAAGTTTCCATACCATAAGACAAGACCACATTAAAGAAAACCAGGTAGGCAAATATAACTGACACTTCCCCCATTTTACTCTTATCTGGTAAGTAATAAACAAACAATGGATTTAGTATAAAACTGATGATACGAGGGAAGACTGTAGCCAGCCCATAGATCAGTGTTTGTTTAAAAAGATTTTTATATAAACTCAAAGGAATTGATTTTAGTTTGAAACAAAAATAACTATAATATTGTACGAATAAAAAAAGAGCCAACAAATGTTGGCTCTTCTTTATAATGTTTGTGAATTAATTATCCTTTTAAGGCCTCAGCACCACCAACAATTTCTAAGATTTCGTTAGTAATAGCTGCTTGACGGGCTTTATTATAAGTTAATTTCAATTGATCTCTTAATTCTGTTGCGTTATCCGTTGCTTTGTGCATAGCAGTCATACGAGCACCATGTTCAGAAGCAAACGAATCACGAATCGCTTTATACAATTGAGTTTTCAATGATTTAGGAATCAAAGTAAGTACAATTTCTTCTTTAGAAGGTTCAAAGATATAGTCTCCAGTTGAAGTAGCTACATCAGATTGAACAGGAGCTAAAGGAAGGAACTGTTCCGCTTGAACGATTTGAGTTGCAGCATTTTTGAATTGGTTATACACCACTTCAATTTTGTCATACTCCCCAGAAGTAAATTTTAACGTCAATTCATCAGCAATAGCAGCTGCATTATCAAAAGTCAAGTCATCATAGATTGCATTTTCTTGAGCAATAACAGAATGTGTTTTTCTCAAAACATCACCCCCTTTTTTTCCAATTGCAAAGATGTCAACTTGTTTCCCTGTATATGAATCAGCGATTACTTTAGCTTGTTTTACAACGTTTGTGTTAAAAGCACCACACAAACCTCTGTTTGAGGTAACAGCAACAACAAGAACTTTTTTCACTTCGCGTTGCGATGTAAATTCTCCTCCTACTTCTCCCTCTAAGGTTGCGCTTAAACTTTGTAATAATTCCGTTAATTTTTCGGCATAAGGTCGCATAGCTGTAATTGCATCTTGTGCTTTTTTCAACTTTGCAGCAGAAACCATTTTCATCGCAGAAGTAATCTGCATTGTAGATGAAACGGAAGTAATTCTATTACGGATTTCCTTTAAGTTAGCCATTTATGTATTGTATTAAGATTAAAGTATTGAATACAAAGAGCTTCTTTGTACTCAATACTTAATTCTTTAATTAATTATATTTTGCTGAAATTTCTTTAGCTGCTTTTTCAATAACATCAGTAATGTTGTCGTCTAATTTACCAGCTTTCAAAGCATCAAGAGTATCTCTGTGTTTGTTGTTCAAGTATTCTAAGAAATCTTTCTCGAATTCTTTCACTTTGTTCACAGGAACACTTCTTAACAAGTTTTTAGAACCTGCATAAATAATTGCAACCTGATCTTCTACAGTATAAGGAGAGTTCAAACCTTGTTTTAAGATTTCAACGTTTCTTCTACCTTTTTCAATTACGTTTAAAGTAACCGCGTCTAAGTCAGAACCGAATTTAGCGAAAGCTTCTAATTCACGGAATTGAGCTTGGTCTAATTTCAAAGTACCTGCAACTTTTTTCATTGATTTAATTTGTGCATTACCTCCAACACGAGATACCGAGATACCTACGTTGATTGCTGGACGAACCCCAGAGTTGAATAAATCAGACTCTAAGAAAATTTGTCCATCAGTAATCGAAATTACGTTGGTTGGGATATATGCAGAAACGTCTCCTGCTTGCGTTTCAATAATTGGTAAAGCTGTTAACGATCCACCACCTTTTACGATTGAACGTAAAGAATCTGGTAAGTCATTCATGTTTTTAGCAATATCGTCATCCGCAATTACTTTTGCAGCTCTTTCTAATAAACGAGAGTGAAGGTAGAAAACGTCTCCAGGGTAAGCCTCACGACCTGGTGGTCTTCTTAATAAAAGAGACACCTCACGGTAAGCAACTGCTTGTTTAGATAAATCATCATAAACAATCAAAGCTGGACGACCTGTATCACGGAAATACTCACCAATAGCAGCACCTGCGAAAGGAGCATAAACTTGCATTGGAGCAGGGTCAGAAGCATTAGCAGCAACAATTACGGTATAAGCCATTGCGCCTTTTTCTTCTAAGTTTTTAGCAATTCCAGCAACCGTAGATGCTTTTTGACCAATTGCTACATATATACAGAATACTGGTTTACCAGCATCGTAAAATTCTTTTTGATTTAAGATAGTGTCAATACAAACGGTAGATTTACCAGTTTGACGGTCACCAATAACCAACTCACGTTGACCACGTCCTACAGGAATCATAGCGTCTACTGCTTTAATACCTGTTTGTAATGGCTCAGTTACCGGTTGACGGAAGATAACTCCAGGAGCTTTACGCTCAAGAGGCATCTCATATAATTCGCCACCAATTGGTCCTTTACCATCGATAGGGTTCCCTAAAGTATCCACTACACGACCTACCATTTGCTCACCTACTTTAAGGGAAGCGATACGTTGTGTTCTTTTTACTGTTGAACCTTCTCTAATTCCAGTAGATGGTCCTAAAAGTACAACTCCAACGTTATCCTCTTCTAAGTTCAATACGATCGCTTCCAATCCGTTGTCGAATTGTACTAACTCACCATATTGAGCATTTGACAAACCATATACACGAGCGATACCATCACCCACTTGAAGTACTGTTCCTACTTCTTCTAACGAAGCACCTGATTCAAAACCAGATAACTGTTTTTTTAATATTGCTGAAATTTCAGCAGGTTTAATTTCTGCCATAATATTATGATTATCTACCTAAATTTATATTTACACCGGAACGTTGCGGTGACTGATTATTGTTTATTATAATTGTGCCTGGACTATTAGAAGAACGATTCAAACGATCTGAAAACGGTGTTCCGTATTTTTCAACCATTCTACTTACTTTGTCCATATTTAAAGTACCATCTTCGTTTACTACTTTACCATTGTAAAGAAGTTCGATACAATCCTTTTGTGTCTTTTGTAACTCAATTTTCATTTGAGCTCCCACAAAAACGATTTCTACATATCTCAAAGTGCCATCTTTATTGTATTGTGTTATTGGTTCTGCACCTGGAACATTTATCCATTTGAAAAAAACCAATTCATCATTGTTTTTATTTAATAATGAACAAGTGTTGTCAAACGATCCACATTCTTGATAATTCAACCAAGCAACATCATCTACTAATACTTCTCCTTTTTTAAGTTTAATCTTTTGGGAATAACCTAAAAACGAAATGGCCAAGATAATTAGAGTAAATGCTTTTTTCATCTTTCGACTATTAATGAGCAAATTCTCTTTTTAAACCTCTTAAGCTGTTTGCAACAGAAGCATTGTATTGTTGATCACCAATTCGAAGGATAAATCCTCCTATGATTGTAGGATCAACAATGTTAACAATAGTTATTTTCTTATCAGAGAAAGTACCTGCCTTAGCCAATACTTTAGCTTCTAATTCCGTTGTGATTTCAATTGCAGTAGTAACATAAGCTGTTTCTACTCCTGTAGCCACATCAAATAATTTATTGTATTGAGTAGCAATATTTCCTAACAATTCAAATCGTCTGTTAGCGTTTAACAATTGAAACAAACTTTTAGTTTCTTGTTGAACGTTAGCAAATACTTCAGCTATTGCGGACCATTTTACTTCCACCTTAATGATAGGGCTTGATAAAAAATCTCTCAATTCTTGATTGGAATGTACTGTTTCAGCGATAGTTTTCATATCGTCATTTACAGCAACTGCAGTTCCTTTGCTTTGTGAAACCTCAAGAATTGCTTTGGCATATCTAATCGCTGCTCTATTACCTGTCATAACGATTAATTTAATTTAGCGTCATCCAACATTTTCTCAACCAATTTAGTTTGAGAATCTTTATTAGATAATTCAGCTTTTAATAATTTTTCAGCAATTTCTAATGATAAAGAAGATACTTGATTTTTCAAGTCTGCCATAGCTGCATTTTTCTCACTAGTGATAGCTGCTTTAGCTTGGTCGATTAATTTTTGACCTTGAGCTTGAGCTTCTGCTTTTGCATCATTGATCATTTTATCTTTAATCTCACGAGCTTCTTTCATCATTGCATCACGCTCTGAACGTGCATCAGCTAATAATTTCTCATTATCTGATTTTAAATTTTGCATTTCTTTTTTAGCATTTTCAGCTGATTGTAATGCATTTTTGATTCCTTCTTCTCTTTCGTTTACTGCATCAAGAATAGGTTTCCAAGCGAATTTTTTCAACAAGAAAACAAGTGCAAGAAACAAAATGGTTTGCATGATAAACAAACCTAATGAAAACTGTCCAAATAATTCTTCCATTATATAATATCTTAAATTTATTAATTTTAATAGTTAACAAAAGCTATAACCAACCGTTATAGCTTTTGTTTGCTTTTAATTTACGATGCAAAGATTGCAGCGAAACCAATACCTTCAACAAGCGCAGCTGCGATAAGCATAGCTGTTTGGATTTTTCCAGTAGCTTCTGGTTGACGAGCGATAGCATCCATAGCAGAACCACCGATTCTACCAATACCAATACCTGCTCCGATAACTACTAATCCTGCTCCGATAATTCTTGGAATTTCCATAAAATATGTATTAAAAATTAAACATTCAAATTAATTGTAAACTATAATTTAGCTTGTTTTATATAACTAAAGGCTAAATTCTAGTGATGAGCTTCTTCGTGATGATGCTCCTCTGATGCTGATCCAAAATATAGAGCAGACAACATGGTAAATATATACGCTTGCAATAATGCAACTAATACTTCTAGTAATGACAATACAAAAGCCAACATAAATGATAATGGACTTCCGATTGGGCTATTGAATTTATACATTAATGCAATCAATGTCATTAATACCACGTGACCTGCAAGCATGTTCGCGTACAAACGGATGGTTAATGAGAAAGGTTTGATAATAGTTCCTAACAATTCAATTGGAGCTAAAACAAATTTCATTGGAACTGGAACTCCTGGCATCCAGAAGATGTGTTTCCAATAATCTTTCTTAGCAGTAAATGTAGTAATTAAATATGTCAAAATTGCTAATGAAGCAGTTACAGCTAAATTTCCTGTAATATTAACTCCTAGTGGAGTAAGTCCGAACATATTTAAGAACCATATAAAGAAGAAAATAGTTAATAAAAAACTCATGTATTTTTTATAATGTTTCTCACCAATATTTGGGATAGCAATTTCGTCTCTGATGTAGATGATAATTGGTTCAAAGAAACGTCCAGCACCTTTAGCGATAGAACCATTTTTTTTGTATGATTTCCCTAAACCAGCAAACAACAAGAACATGATTAATCCAACTACAATAATCATCAATACATTTTTAGTAATTGACAAATCTATAGGTTGTGCATTAGTAACATGACCGTGTTCGTTTTCAGTAAAAGTACCTTCAGCATCTGTTTTATATACTTTTCCGTCGTGGTGGTTTATTTTATAGTAGTTACCATTAGATTCAGCAACTGCTTCCCCGTGTTCAAATTTAGAAGAAGAGAATACTTGCAATCCATTATCGATAAGGATAACTGGCAAAGCAAAACCAAAATGTTTTTGGTGCTCTTCATCCTTTCCATAAGAAAATAAGGTGAAATCGTGAGAATCTAGTAAGTGGTGTTTTACAAAAGCCTTTCTATCAGCTTCTGCTTTTTCTTCTTTAGATAAAACTTTTGTTTCTTTTGCCTCTTCGCGATGAGCAGCTACCTCAACTTTTGCAGTAGTTTCAGCTTTTACACTGTCCACTGAATTATTTGCAGAACTTAACAAAGGAAGACTTGCTACTAAAGCAACTAATATAAATTGGAGTGGTTTGTTTGAAAACACCATAATGATAATTATCTTTAATTTATTTTCTCAAATTTGGTGCAAAAGTACAATATTAATTAATATTAAAAAGTTTTACTTTTATTTTTTTTGATGAAATTGACGTTTTAAAAACAATTTATTAGTTTTTGTTTAATATTCGAATGGTAATAACCGTTTCTATTGTCAAAAACAAAAGGAATATTATAAAAAAGCTGGTTTTCTCGGTAGCGACAAAAGTACCCTGCGAATTTAGAATTGGTCGGAGGAAAAAATAGGCAATCCCCATTTTAATACAGGTGACTAATAAATAGGTGTAACCTACATTATTAATATTATTTATTCGAACTTTAATTAGCAATAATAGAATACTGACGGAACAAACAGAAAAAAACAAATACAACTCATACAGGCTATAAATAAAATGGCTTTCCATACCCGCGGGTTTGAACAGCATAAAATAACATTTGTGCAACAATAAAGCGATGGTTGCACTAACGACAGCTTCAAGTATAGGTTGGTATTGTTTTAATTTCATTTAGTCATCGGAGGCATTAATGTCCTTTAGTTGTCTGTTGATATTGTAAAAAGCTATGGCAACACCTACTAAAGTGGCAATTTTGACAAAAATCCTATTGGAAGTATGGTATTTGGCATCCATCCAATTTCCTAAAATAGAAAAAAGAAATATTATCACTCCCATTTGAATAGGAATGTTGATCAATGCCAACCATTTGTTAGGCTTTTTCTTCGGTTGATTGTCCATGAGCAGGTAATTGTTTTTGATGTGTTTTCATCACACAAGTAGCACTAAAGTCAGCACCTGGTTCCACCGATAATTTTCCACACACTACCTCTCCGTGAATACTCGCTTTGGATTTTACATTTAATATTTCTGTAACTTGAATCTTTCCTTCAAATTGTCCTTCGATATCGGCATTTTTACATACTATATCTCCTTTAACAATGGCTGCTGGGCCTATAACAATTTTGCCTTTCGATTGAAAATTTCCAAACAAATGTCCATCCAAGCGAAAATCAGCTGGGGAATTAATATCTCCTTTGATAATCGTACCCTCGACTATTCTATTGGTTTTTCCAAGAAGGTCAGTATAGGATTTAGGTTTTTTATCAAACATAATTTAAGGTTTTGGGGGACCTGGAGGCAATCCTTTTTTAGTACTATCTCCCATCTCAATGACTTTTTTAGCACTGCTTGAAGGATTTCCAGGGTTAAAGTTTGGACTATCAGGATCGTTTTGCTCTCCTTTTTTGCTTTCGGATTGCGCTTGTTGTTGTTTTTTAATTTCCTCTTCTTTTGTAGTTTCTTCTCTTTTCGGAATTACAATAGTAGGTTTGGTTTTAGGAATAAAGGTAGGTCCTTTTCCTGAAATGTATTCCTCTAAGTTTTTGTATACTTGAACAATTTTATAATTGTCCGAAGATATAACTGTGGCTGGTTCTGCAATTTTGTAATCTTTATATTCTTTCAATACGTGAACGATTCCTTCAGCACTTTCTTTGGTTTTGATGCCGTGAATCACAATCAGATTTCGATCTTTAGTATAAATATCGGTTGAAACCGTTAGTTTTTCAATTGTTCTTTCACTTGCAAACTTGGTCAACTTGGTCAACAGATTTTTGGTATTGGCATCGGCAGGATTCAAACTCGAAGGTTGAAACACAATTTTCCAGCTGCTAGGCACTACATCGTTGAAATATAAGGCTTCTAACTGAGGTATTTTGGTGCTAATAAACAATTCCGTCTCTTTACCCTCTGCTGAGTTCGGATAGGTCAATGCCACAAAGTTCAATGCCTTTTTGTATTCCGTTAAACCGTATAATTTTCCAATCAAATTGGCTTTAAGCAACTCGTATTTAGATAGAATTTCCTCTCCTGTAAATTGTACAATTGCCATATCTGTATTGGTAAGTGCTTCCCTATACTTACCTTCAATATATTGGTTGTACAAACTTTTATAGGTATCTTCTGGAGTACCAAATCCAATATTTACCGATTCATTATTCAATATTTGAGCATATCGCGAGCTTGGATATTGTGCAATGATTCTGTTTTTCATTGCTGTGGCTTTGCTTGGATCGGTAATTTCATATATTTTATACAAATTATACATCGTAGGCAACACCAAACGTTCCTCTGGACTATTAGTCAATAAGGTTTCGAATTTATCTGATGAACGAGGGTATTCTTTGAATTTTTCTTTATAAATAACCCCCAATTGATAGTAAGCAAAGTTGCGTTCTTTAGCAATACTATCTAATACTTTAGTTCCTGAAGGAATTTGTTTCAAATAGTAATCCGTCGTGTATTTTTCCTCCACTTTTTTGGTTTTGGGATCATCACTGTCTTCTTTGTTAAGGGTATCATTAGCCGTTTCGTCCACTTTATCTTTGTTGAGTCGCCATCCTTTGATTAAGGAGCGATCCCCCCATTGCTTTTTAAATTCTAATTTTCCAAATGAAACGGTCTTTGGATTATAAAAATAGAAGGTACTCGCAACATCCGAGGATACAATAGAATTCGTATTGGCAGCTGCGGATTTGGACATGGCACTTGAAGCGTCATTTCCTGATTTCGAACCGTCTTTGCCATTCCCCGCACTCGAATCATCTAATCCTTTTTCCTTTTTTAATTTGGCTGCTTCCGCATTCTTTTTGTCGCTCACTTTTAATTTGTCAATATAGTCCAAAAAGTATTTTTCTTTAGCAGTATTGGACAAGCTAGCAATGTTCAAAATACTGTCATCTAATTGAGCGATGCCTTCGTACTTGATTACATCGGCTAAATTGGCGCGTTTTTTAGAAATGAGTTTGTGTTCTCTGGAACGGGGTTCAAGTACTGTAAGTGTACTGTCGTAATATTTCCCTGCGGTTAAATATTGTGTTTTATTGAAATACAAATCCGCCAAATTTCGGTAATTAGAAGCCAATAAATAAGTGTCTGAAGAACGTGCTCTAATCGACTTATTGTAGTATTTTTTAGCAACGTCTGGTTTTTTACATTTTTCATAGAACAAAGCCATTTGATGGTTCAAAACATCCAAAAAAGGACGGTTTTCACGATCTTCTAACAAGTCATTGAATTTTTTCAAAAAGGCAACAGTATCACCTTTGGTTACATTAAAAAATTGGGCTTGTTTGGCGTGGGCATGAATCACATACTGACGTGACGATTTGCGATTCATATCAATCACCTGTTGAAAATAGTTATACGCACTATCGGGTTGATTTAACTTTTCAAATATTTGACCTAAAATAAAACTGTAACGTGCTTTCTCCTCGTTTTCTTTAGTGTATTTACGCGCAACTTTCAAACGTGCCATCGCACTATCGATTTGTTCCAAATTCAGAAATGCTTGTGACAAGGCCGCATTGGCATCAGCATAGATTTGATCTTTGAATTTGATTTCGCTCAACAATTTTCGGAGGTTATTAGCGGCAATAGCGTCGTTTTCCAAACGCATATTGGTTTTCTCTCTCCATATTTTTATCTCATTAATTTTATCGCTATTCGGGTATTTGTACAATACGTAATTAAAAGCCTCTAAAGCGGGGATAAATCGTTGATCGTAGTATCTGGTTTTTCCAAGCATCAAGTGTGCTTCATCCATTTGGGAGTTTTTTTCCAAACCACCAATGTTCATTGAGTGTTTTTGAATGGCTTTGGTTGCTTTGCCTTCGGAGCGTTCAAAATCAGCGTTTTTTGTAGTTCCAGGAAGCATTTTTTCTTCCGAAACCTGCATTCTTTCAATAGGCAAAACTTCCCAATAGTTGTCCTTGTATTGTGATTTTAGGTCGATAACCCCTTTATCCAAGGCGATTCCTCCATTATATAAAATATTGTATTTGGTACTTAAAGCATGCGAACTACGGGAAACAAAATTGTCTTTTTTAGTAGAACAAGCCACCAAAAGGGCTATAAATCCTGCAATAAATAAGTATTTGACAGTATTATTTTTCAAAGTAAAAACGTTTTTATATTAACTCTAAAAAGTTAATTTTAGTATAACTAACTGGTAAAAGTACATTTTCTTTTTTATAAGTGAAAAAAAATTGTTTTTTTTAAATAAAAAACCGCTTAATCTGCAATAGATAAGCGGTTGTTCTATAAAATATGTTTTTCAGCATTTATACGGCAAAAAAGGCATCCAACTCTTTCAAAGTTTCGTCCGAAGTTTGAATATCTTTTACAATCTCGCCTTTGTGTAAAGCGACAATTCGAGTACACACCTCAACTGTATGAGCCAAATCGTGGCTGGAAACCAATACGGTAACATTGGAATTTTCCGCTAATTCTTTGATAATCTTTTTCAGTCTATTCACGGTAGTCGGGTCTAAATTGGCGAAAGGTTCGTCCAAAATAACCACCTCAGGATTCCCAATCAAGGCCGCAATAATCCCTACCTTTTTCATATTTCCTTTGGAAAGATCGCGCAGGTATTTTTTATTATTTAAAATTTCCCCATTAAAGAACTCTTCGTGTTTTTTCAATAAATCATCGATATCGGCTTTATTCTGTCCTCTTAAATCACCGATAAAATAAAAATATTCTTCGGCGGTCAAATAACCAATGAGGAAACTTTCGTCAATGAATGCCGAGGTGAATGGTTTCCATGCTTCGCTCGTATTGACTTGAATGCCATTATTGATAATATGTCCTGAAGAGGCTTGAATTAAATCCAATAAAAGGCTGAAAAAAGTGGTTTTTCCAGCACCATTGTTCCCTACCAGTCCAAAACTTTGCCCTTTTGGAATTTCAAGCGATGGGATGTTCAACACGGTAACCCCTGAAGCGTATGTTTTTGTTAAATTAGTAACTTGTATCATGCTGTTTTATTTTAAAAAATGAATCTCCCTCAAATAGGATTAATGATTTTGTTTGTAGGCGGCTATGGTAGCGTATTTTTGTGTTTTGTATATCTTTTCAATTTGCTTAAAAACAAGGTTTCTAAAAGCAAATCCTAATATTCCGGCAATAAGCACAAAGAGCATCCCTGTTTTTTCATTATATAAATAATCGCCCAAGCCGTACAATCCTAAAGGCACTATAATTTTAGGAATTGCAATAATAAAATTGGTAAAATTAATCGCTTGCTTATCGCCAAAAGCCTTTCGAACAGTAATGTCAATCGGCGTTTTGTTATAAGCGCCTCCCAGTAATACAATATGGGAGTTTACCCCAATGTTGTATACTGCTCCCGTAAGCATCAACAAATAGGTATGCCAACCGAAATACAAATAAAAGGCTGCTAAAAGAGACGAAATTAGAGTAGCAATTACCATCAACCACCATTTCGAACTCAAATATTCGCGGTATTGGATATTTTGACTCATCATCAATTGGTAATAGGAGCTGTCCCAACTGGGTACAAATTGCCCGAAATTGAGCATGAACCCACCCGTTACAAAGATGCCGGCAAAAATTTGAATTGCTTCACTTCTATTAGCTCCTCTCATATTTCCTAAAAACAATAAGCCATAAAAAAGGAAGAAAACACTCGCCATTACAGTAGCACGTGCCCGTTTGTTACGTTTGAGCAACCGAATGTCATTTTTCAAAAAAGTCCCAAGCGTTCCAAATTGATTCAACCAATTAAAATTCTCCGTTTTGGCCAATTCAGTCTTTTTCGCCAAACCTTCATCCAAGTACAAATTGTTTTTGAAATATTTAAAAGCAAAATAGTACAATGCAACCGCAGCAACAATCGGGAGCATAAATAAATAATAGGTAGTGTACAATCCTTGGAAGAACACCGCGGTATACTGAGTAATGTCAAACACTTTATAGTACTGCGCCGCTCCAATTGCAATCACTACAATCACCAATGGATACAGCACGCTGTCCTTATTGTTGATCAATACATTGATGGAATTGTTCATAAAAATCAAGCCCATAATTGCCAGATGCCACAACAGTACATGACCCACAGAAAAACCGTTAATTACCAATAAAATGGAAAAAGGAATAAAGAAAAAAGCGTGAATCAGATTAAAGAAGGAGGCCAAGGTTTTACCCAAGGCGAAGTGTACAATGGTGTTTTTGTTAAAAGGCAAAATCAACAAAGGTTTGATGTTGACCACAGGCATTTTTTGAACAAAATAGCGCAATACTAAATCGAAAAACAGATAATAAATCAAAAATTTATTGACTGTTGCCATCGGTTCGAGTCCCATATCCTCCAGCGCAGGGTATATGGCAAAACCCATTATGGTAAACATGGCAATAAAATAAAGCGCCATCAGTACCTTAAATATCTGTATGATAATATTGGTCCCAAGAGCCGCCGATCGGAAAAAAGATTTCCATTCTAAAGATAAAAAGTGCTTTAACATATCAAAGTATTTCTGTGGATATAGGTGGATAAATATACTAATTTGTTACGGATGACTATTGAATAATTTTGTGCTAAAATTTCGATTACGAATTGTTGATCTGTATATAATTCTTCTTAACCCTATTATAATTGGTGGTTGTTTTTATTTTTTTTAAAATAAATTTAATTTAATTTTTTTAAAATAAAAAGCAAAATGCTTAACTCTATTCATTTTAAAATAAAAAAAGACATTGTCGTGCTTCAACCTATATTGTTTTTTTTAAAAAATAATAGGTTCGTATTATTACCTATTTATTTTTATTTTATAAAAAGCAGAGTCGAGTTCAAACCACCTATTTGTTTTTTGTTTTATAAAATGTTCGAGCTTGAACAAGCTGTTTTTTGTAGTCGTAAGTTATGAGTTGTGGATTATAGTTTTTGAAATGGAAAATAAATGAGTGGTAATGAAAACTATTTGACTTTTATTTTATAAAAAACAAATGCTATAGTTTATTAATTAAGTTATAATTAAAAAAAGACGCTAAGGTTTATTGTTCAATTCAATATATCCCTCAAAAGAAGCAGCTGTTACAGCATTCACGCAGTATCTTACTTCAAGTTTCTTTCCTCTTGCTTCTATCTTATTTTCTGTATTTTTTCTAAATTCTATGCTCCAATCTCGATCTTCCTTTCACCGCTGTAAAGAGTCAAAGGAGTAAAACAATAAAGCCAAAAAAGTTTTCTTTACTATCTTTGCAAAAAACAAACATCATGTTATCTTTTTATAAACTACAAATTAAGGAAGTAAAACGAGAAACTCCGAGTGCTGTTTCTGTTGTTTTTAATATTCCCACCGAATTACAAACTGCTTATCAATTTGTCGCAGGACAATATATCAACTTGAAGCTTACTTTGGACGGTAAAGAAATTCGCCGTGCGTATTCCATTTGCTCAGCGCCGCAAAGTGGCGAATTGCGTATTGCCATCAAAGCGGTTAAAAATGGATTGTTTTCCAAATTTGCTAATGAAAATTTAAAAGTAGGCGATCTATTAGAAGTAGGTCTTCCTGAAGGAAAATTCACTTTTGAACCACAGGCTGACCGCCAACGCAACTATGCTGCTTTTGTAGCAGGAAGTGGGATTACGCCTGTATTATCTATTTTAAAATCTGTTTTACACCACGAAAAAGACAGTTCCTTTGTATTGGTCTATGGAAATAAAACTCCTGAAGATACTATTTTCCATAATGAATTGCATCAATTGCAACAACAGTATGTGGGGCGATTTTTTGTGCATTATGTGTACAGTCAAGCCAAAGTGGAAAATGAATTGTTTGGCAGAATCGACAAATCAGTGGTCAATTTTGTATTGAACAACAAACACAAGGAAAAAGAGTTTTCCAAATTCTATTTGTGTGGCCCAGAAGAAATGATCAATTTAGTTTCTGGCGTTTTAAAAGAACACAATGTCGCCGACAAGAACATCAAATTTGAATTGTTCTCTACCTCCACCGCTGCCGAAAAGGAAATTGCAAGTGCTACCGACGGACATACCAAAATAACGGTTTTAGTGGATGATGAAGAAACCACTTTCGAAATGAGTCAAAAGCAAACGCTTTTGGAAGCAGCCCTTAAGCAAGGCATTGATGCTCCTTACTCTTGTCAAGGAGGAATATGCAGCAGTTGTTTGGCACGAATTTCCAAGGGGACCGCTGAGATGAAAAAGAATTCGATATTAACCGATAGCGATATAGCCGAAGGGTTAATATTAACATGTCAAGCGCATCCAACATCAACTGAGATATTCGTAGACTTTGACGATGTTTAGTTAAGAATTTTCCGCATAAAACGATTTTTATTGCCATTTTATCGAAAATATGTAGGTTTTGATATTTTTATTTTTAACTTTCTGAAATAATCCTGTTTTATACTCTAAAACTAGTATAAAACAGGATTATTTCTAATTCAAAAGTTAAAAACAAACGCTATGATTAAAAAACTACTTCTTTCATTACTCATTTTTCATTCAATCAATTTTTATTCGCAGGTAGGTGTAGGTACAACTTCACCCGACAGCAGTGCCATGCTAGATGTCACTTCCACCAATTCAGGGATGCTTATTCCAAGAATGACCGCTGCACAAAAAACAGCTATTGCAACACCCGCTACAGGCCTATTAATTTATCAAACAGACGGCACCTCTGGATTCTATTATTATAATGGAACGGCATGGGTTCCTTTTACAGGAAATGATTGGAGCTTGACTGGAAATTCAGGAACCACAGCAGGAACCAACTACATCGGTACAAATGATGGACAGGATTTTGTGTTCAAAACCAATAGTACAGAAGCCATGCGTATCAAAAATGGAGGAAATGTTGGAGTAGGAACTACGGCTCCAACAGCCAAACTCCATGTAGAAGGCACCACGACATTGGCAGTTGCAGGGGGTCCCAATACCTTATACTCTAATGATTTTACCACTGGAAGTATAACTTCTGTTTCAGGAACGGGTAACACCTGTACTACTTCACCAAATATTTGGTATGTCAATTCCACAAGTTCAAATGCCTCGTGTACTACATGTACTGGAAATAGAGCTTATATACAATACAGCACTTCGTGTGTGCAAAATCAAACTTTTAAATCATCTACTTTTTCGCCTACTACAACAACCGTTGCGATTGCTTTCAAATACGGTTATGATGATTATTCAGGATCAACTACCGATTCGTTTGTGGTTACTTTGTATAATGAAACCACAAGTACAGTCACTGCTACCCTAGTAAATCTGGGTGGAGCATCCAATACGGAGGCCTTGGATGCTTCCTATTCGGCAAATAGCACCGTAATAGCGGGTAATACATATTCATTGCGATTTTTATATACCGGAAATGATTGTTGGGGAGCGGCTGTAGATACTATATTAATCACTGAAACTGGGACTGCTACTGCAGGCTCCTATATCTTTCGCCTTAAAGATGGCACTCAAGGAGCTGGGAAAGTAATGGTATCAGATGCGAATGGAAATGCGTATTGGAGCACTGCTGGTTCAGGAACAGACAGTCAAACCTTGAGTCTTTCTGGAAGTGATTTGACAATTTCGAATGGGAACACGGTTACTTTACCTAGTAGTGTCGCTGGAGGTTATACCTTTCAAAATGGTTTGACCAATGCTTCAAGTGTTGTAAAACTTGGAGGCGCTTTAACGGAAAATACAACCGTAACCTTAGGTACTTATGATATGAATTTTAATACTAATGGATTGGGTAAATTCAACCTTCAAAAATCAGGTGCCAATCGTTTTACCTATGATCAATATGGCAATTTGCGCATTGACTCGGATGCGCGAACCTATGCGATGTATATGAACTCTTCTTATGATTTCACCAATTTTGGTTCGTACTCCTTTCCTTTGAGTGATGACGGGACTACTTTTACTGATTCCGGCAGTTCTACCTATACTATTGATTTTGCTTTGGGATCTAACATTGGGCTTACAGGAGGAACGGCTACTCAATTGGGTTCGATAGAGTTTGTGGTTGATGGAACGGCAGAATTGTTTTCAAAATACAGCTTTAGTCCATTGGCGGCCAGTGGAAGTGCAACCTTAGGGACTAGTAATCACCGGTGGAGCAGTGTATATGCTCAAAGTGGAACCATCAACACTTCTGATGCACGTATGAAGAAAAACATCAATCCGCTATCCTACGGATTGAAAGAATTGATGTTATTAAAACCAGTATCTTATAAATGGAAAGACAATAAAATAGGCAAAACAACTATTCCTGAAAATTTAGAAGAAACCAAGATTGGTTTTCTCGCACAGGATTTGTTAGCCGTTATTCCTGAGGTTGTAAAAACACATGATTGGAGAGTTACAGATGAAAAACAACCGGAGGTTTATAATTATGTTGAAAATGACCATTTGGGAGTAATGTACAGCGACATCATTCCTGTTGCCGTTAAAGCAATACAAGAACAACAATCACAAATCGAAGAATTGAAACAATCTATAAAAGATTTAAAAGAACAAAATGAATTACTCAAAAAATTAATTGACAGTAAAAAAGGGACGAATTAGTCCCTTTTTTATTTATACTACAGTCATTATTTTATGTGTTATTTCCTCTGGGGAAATGCTACGCATAGCCTCCTGATAACCTTCAACCTCCTTATTTCCATAAACAGAGGTCGGCAACAAAGGATACAGCGAGCGATCAGCAGTCAAGCAATACTCCAACGGTTGATTAAAAGGAACAAATCCCGCATAAGGGTGGGTGGCTCCCCAAAGTGTAATTACTTTTACGCCGAGCATTGCTGCTATATGGGCATTACCGGAATCCATAGACAGCATTACATCAAGATTAGAGATTAAATGCAATTCTTCGTCAAACTTAAGTTTACCGACTATAGAAATTACATTTGTTTTTCCTTGTGCCATTTCTTCAAGAATACTTTGTTCGGCAGCACCTCCCCCAAACAAGAATATTTTGATAGTCGAGTCTAAAGCCAAATCATCAATAACCGTTTGCATCATATCCTGAGGATACACTTTGCCTTTGTATTGAGCGAAAGGTGCAATTCCAATCCATTTTTGATGGTCCTTATTTCCTGTTAGATTTAATATTGTAGTGGATAAAACCGCTTTGGGAGGAAACAGTTGTTGTGAATTAGTTTGGGTTAAATCAATAGAAAAACCTAGGCTTTGAAAAGTATCTACATGCCTATCGAACATACTTTTCAAGGGTTTGAAAATTTTATTCTGTGCTCGAGTAAGGGCTTTTTTATCGGCTCTTCCTTTATTTGTAAAGGCAACCTTTGCTCCATTAAGTGCAAAAAAACTACGGACTACTTTAGAGCGTAATACGTTGTGCAAATCGGCTACAGCATCCACCCCTAATGCCTTCAAATCTTTATACAATTGGAACAAACCCATAAACCCTTTGTGTCGGTTTTTTATATCGACCTCAAAGAAATGCAAGTTGGGAATTCCTTCAAAAAAATATTTGAAAAAAGGGCGCGAAACGACAGTAATTTGTAATTGTGGGTATTGATTTACTAAGGCCCTAATAACAGGAACCGTCATTGCAACGTCGCCCATGGCTGACAGTCGAATGACGGCTATATGTTGAATTGGTTTTGACAAAACGAGGGCTGATTATTTCTTGTTTTGATACAAAACAGGATTCAAATCATCATCATTGTACATTTTCATTTGTTTATATACTTTCATGAATTTGTCCCCATTTTCAATATCGGTCAACAAATCATCAATGGCAGTAGACAAATCCGTACGTTGCTCTAAAAGTACATTTAATTTTTCTTGGCATTTATCGCGGTGTTCTTGAGAAGCTTCAGCACGAGTTGCTTCTTCATTCATATGATAAATTTTCAAGGCTAAAATAGACAATCGATCAATGGTCCAAGCAGGACTTTCAGAGTTGATTTTAGCAGAAGCTTTTACTTCAACGTGAGCGTATTTTTGAAGGAAATAACTATCAATATATTCTACCATATCGGTACGTTCTTGATTAGAAGCATCGATTTTTCTTTTTAAAATTAGAGCTTCAACAGGATCGATATTTGGATCGCGAATAATATCTTCATAATGCCATTGAACTGTGTCAATCCAGTTTTTAAAATATAATAAATGTTCAATTTTATCTTTTGGAAAGGGGTTGTTAATGGGTTGGTTTACATTATCGTAAACATGATAATCCTTGATACTTTGTTCAAATATAGAATAGGCAAATTTTGAAAACATAATTTTAATATTTTTTTACAAAGATAGTTTTTATACTTTTACCTAAACATACAAATTTTTACTTTATGCATATTCATTATATTTCTGAAAATAATAGTATTCTCAATCATTTTTTGGCACAAATTAGAGACGTCAACATACAAAAAGACAGTATGCGTTTCCGGAAAAACATTGAGCGCATAGGTGAAATTATGGCTTATGAATTAAGTAAAACTTTAGAATATAAAGCCATTGATGTACAAACCCCTTTGGGCATTAAACACACCACCACCATTGCTGACAATGTAGTTTTATGTTCTATCTTAAGAGCTGGATTGGCCTTACACCAAGGTTTTATGAATATATTTGACAATGCTGAAAACGGATTTGTATCAGCATACCGCCATCATCCCAATCAAGATGATTATTTCGAAATATTAGTAGAATATCAAGCGGCTCCTTCTTTTGAAAATAAAAATTTGATTCTTATTGATCCGATGTTGGCTACAGGTCAATCCATAGTTGCCGTTTTACAAAAATTACATTTAGAGCAAAAACCTAAGGAAATCCACTTAGCTGTAGTCATAGCAGCTCCTGAAGGGATTGCCTATTTAGAGAAGAATCTTCCTGAGAATTGCCATCTTTGGGTGGCTGCATTGGATGAACGATTGAATGAAAAAAATTATATTGTTCCTGGCTTAGGCGATGCTGGTGATTTGGCTTATGGAAGCAAATTATAATTGAGTGACATAACAGAAGACTCCCGCTATTATAAATAACGCTAATATTACTTCTTGCATAATTTTGTTGTTAGAATATTCAATAGTATTGGTCGCCATTATCGATAATGGTAAAAAGGTGAACAATAACAAATCATTACTCTTATTTGTTGATAAAACATAAATAGAGATTCCTATCAAAAAGCCAAAAATTATCTTTTTATAGGAGGCCTGAAGATTCAGAGGTTTGTTAGGAATTGAAAATATAGAAGAAAAAACAAAATAGACCGAAAAGGTTACAAAAATAGACAGCGCAATATTTTGATAATTATTGCTAAAATAATCTAATTTCAAGTCAATAGTTGCTTGACTCAAATAATGATTAATTGCTGAGGAATCATACAAAACAGAATAAAAAGCGAATAATACTGAAATGGCAAATAAGGCAACAAATGGCAAAAGCCAATTTCTATAATCCCTTGACACGTGGAAGATGATGGAAATATAAACCAATAGTATATAATTAATTGCCCAAAAGTGGAACAAGCTTGCCACAAATATCCAAAGTGAAGCATCAAATATTTTCTCTTTAGGTGCCTTTAGTGTTTGTAAAGAAACCAATCTTCGCATCGCCAAAAGAATAAAAAAATTGGACAATACAATATTGTAATTATTATAAATGGAAGGAGAAAAAGAGGATAAAAGGAAAAAGAAAAGAATTACATAGCCACTATTTCTAGTCAAACCATTCTTTTTAGCAATAAAATTAGAAATAAATAAAGTCGCAAATACAAGGACTAACATCCCCGTCATTTTGGACCAATCAACCAATGAATTCAAGCCTGTAGCCGAGTGAAATCGATACAATAAAAAAGAAAATAACACAAAAATTACAAGTAAAGTGTAATTTATTGGTGTAGATTTTTTAAAAACGCTTGTTATCATAAGGATATTTTATACTTTTGTGGATGTAAATATAACACTTGTTTAAAAATGAAAGCATTTTTTGAGGCAATACAATCACTATTTGTAGATTTTTTGTTTAAACCATTAGATTGGTTACGCGCATTAGAATTAGATAATTGGTGGCTTGCAAATAGCATCAGTTGGGTATTGATGTCTATCTGTGCTTACTACATTGTATATTGGGTAAAACAATTACAATTGCATAAAAATAACAACGACGAATACCAAGATACGACGGCTCACTCTTTTTTAAAATAAGTCGAAGCCAATATCTTTTCTAAAATACATCTTATCAAAATGTAGCTTGTCTATGTTTTGATAAGATTTTTTTATGGCCTCTTGAAAACTATCACCATAGGAAGTAATGGCTAATACGCGTCCACCATTGGATACAATTTTGCCTTTTTCTATCTTCGTTCCCGCATGGAAAACAATGGAATCCTCAACTTGAGTAATTCCAGTAATTACAAATCCTTTCTCATATTCTTCTGGATATCCTCCAGAAACCAACATAATAGTAGTAGCGCTTCTAGGATCAATTTCTAAATTCATAGTATCTAATGATTGATTGGCTACCGCTTGAAATAATTCCACTAAATCCGATTGGATTCTCGGCATTACTACTTCAGTTTCGGGATCACCCATACGAACATTGTACTCAATCACCATGGGTTCCCCTTTGACATTAATTAGTCCAATAAAGACAAACCCTTTGTATTCAATATGATCTTTTTGCAAACCTTCGATCGTTGGTTTTACGATTCGACTTTCAATTTTCTCTAACAAAATAGCATCCGCAAAAGGAACTGGTGACACGGCTCCCATTCCTCCAGTATTTAACCCGGTATCTCCTTCACCGATACGTTTATAATCTTTGGCGGTAGGAAGTATCTTGTAATTTTTCCCATCGGTCAACACAAAACAACTTAATTCAATTCCGTCCAGAAACTCTTCAATAACTACTTTAGAGCTGGCAGATCCAAATTTCTGGTGGACTAACATATTCCTTAATTCATTTTGAGCTTCTTGCAAATCTTGAATAATCAATACTCCTTTACCAGCCGCTAAACCATCAGCTTTTAATACATAAGGAGGCGATAATGTTTCTAAAAAGGTATATCCTTTTTCAACAGTTTCTTTTGTAAAACTATCATATGCCGCAGTTGGAATTTGATGTCGAATCAAAAACTCCTTGGCAAATTCTTTACTCCCTTCCAATTGTGCTCCGGTTTTAGAAGGACCAATTACAGGGATGTGATTTAATAAGTCATCATTTTTAAAAAAATCATAGATGCCCAACACCAATGGATCTTCAGGCCCAACCACCACCATAGTCACTTGGTGTTCCAAAGCAAAAGTTTTGACTTCCTCAAAATTATTAGGATTTATTGGGACGTTAGTAGCAATTGAAGCCGTTCCAGCGTTTCCAGGCGCTACATATAGGGTAGTACATTTAGTGCTTTGAAGTAATTTCCAAGCTAAAGCATGTTCTCTTCCGCCTGAACCAAGTAGTAAAATTGTCATTGTAGTAGTTGTGTTTGTGCAAAAATATAGTTTTAAGTAGAATTTTTTTGGTGTTTGTTAATGTTTTTTCTTTTTTTTGATAACTTTGGGGAAATTATTTAAAATTAAACACTTATGAAAAAACTATTACTATCATTATTATTAGTATCTACCTCTTTTGTTGCTAATGCACAATCGTGGACGTCTCAGGCAACTGGATTCACCACTGCATTACGTTCAACTGTTGGAATCCAAATCGTAGATGCTAATAATGTTTGGGCAATTGCTGGTGACGCTTCAGGAGGTACCGCAGTTGTTCAAGAATTTACAAAAACCACAGATGGAGGAACAACTTGGGTTCCTGGAACAATTAACGTAGGAAACACATCGTTAACAATTGGAAATATTTCAGCGGTTAGTGCAACTACAGCTTGGGTAAGTGCTGCTGATAGCACTAATGGTTTAGGTGGAGTATTCAAAACTACAGACGGTGGATTAACTTGGACACCACAAAACACAACTGCTTTTACAACTGCTGGTTCTTCATGGTGTGATGGAGTACACTTTTTTGATGCTAACAATGGTTTAGCTTATGGTGACCCAGTAGGAAGTAATTTCGAAATCTATACTACTAATGATGGTGGTGCTACTTGGACTGCTGTTCCTGTTGCAAACAATCCTGCAGTTCTTGCTAGTGAGTGGGGATATGCTGGAAGTTTTGCTTATGCTGGTAATTCCTTTTGGTTTACTACAAGTAAAGGTAAAATTTACAGAACTACTGATATGGGATTAACTTGGACTAAATTAAGTTCTCCTTTATCTGATTTTGGTGCTGGTGTAACTACAACTAACTTTGGTTCATTGTATTTTACTGATAACAACACAGGTATTATTGTAGGTACAAAAAATACTGCTACAACTTATAAAATTTGGACTACTACTAATGGTGGAACTTCATGGTCTACAGGCGTGGTTTACGCTGGATTTACTGACATGTGCTATGTTCCTGGAACTACTACATTAGTTTCTACTTCAGCAAATACAACTTCAGGTGCTGGATCAGCATACAGTCAAGATAATGGAGTTACTTGGACTTCAATTGATGCTGATGTTCAACATGGTGTTCCTGCTTTCTTAGATGCAACTACAGGATGGTGTGGTGGATTCAATACTGATGCTACAACTGATGGGATTTATAAATTTGGTGGTGATTTAGCGACTAAGAAATTTGATACTACTAAAAACTTCAAAATTAGTCCAAATCCAGCAAATAGTAATGTAACTATTTCTTCTGATAAAATTGATTCTTGTCAATTAAGAGTTACTGACCTTATGGGTAAAGTAGTTTTAGAAAAAACATTAACCGGTTTACAAAATACAATTGATGTAAATTCACTTTCAAGTGGAGCTTACTTCTTTACATTAAATGCAGACGGTAAAACAGAAACTGTAAAAATTATTAAAAACTAATTCGTAAAAGAACTATTTTTAAGGGCTGACAATTGTTAGCCCTTTTTTTATACCCTATGTTTAATTTATTCAACATATCGCTCCAAATAAATGGTTTTCAAATAAAGAAGGCCAAATTTGCATTTGAAAAAATTCAAGCAATTTCTGAGAGTAATTTTGAAAATTACATTACTTCCAAAAGGAACGAAATAGTTGAACATCATTTAAAAGAAAATAGACTTTACCAAGAAATCATTGGTGATAAAAAGATTGAAAAATGGGAAGACATTCCCGTAATGACCAAAAAAGACTTTCAAAAACCATTAGAGAAAAGACTTTCCAATGGTTATGTTATAAAAAAAGTATACGTTAACAAAACTTCCGGCTCGAGTGGTGATCCATTTGTATTTGCCAAAGACAAATACTGTCATGCCTTAACTTGGGCAAATATCTTCTATCGATTTGGACAATTTGATTTAAACTTCAATTCCTCATTACAAGCACGATTCTATGGAATTCCTTTAGACTTTGTTGGGAATACTAAAGAACGTATTAAAGATGTATTTAGTAACCGATATCGTTTTCCTGTATTTGACTTATCAGATGTTTTTTTAGAAAAAGTATTGAAAACATTTTCCAAAAAACATTTTGATTATATCAATGGATATACTAGTTCCATTGTACTCTTTGCTAAATTTCTTGAAAAAAAGAACATCGTATTAAACTCTATCTGCCCAAGTTTGAAATGTTGCGTCGTCACCTCAGAAATGCTTTTTGAGGAAGATAAACAATTAATGGAAAAACAATTTGGGGTGCCTATAATTAATGAATATGGAGCTTCCGAATTAGATTTGATTGCTTTTCAAAACCCTAAAAAGGAATGGCAAGTTAATTCTGAAACTCTTTTTATAGAAATTGTTGACGAGCATAACAATGTACTTCCTTATGGAAAAGAAGGCAGAATCGTAATTACTTCTCTTTATAATAAAGCACATCCATTTATCCGTTATGATATAGGTGATATAGGAATACTAGACGAAAATAGCAGCTACAAAAAACCGTTGTTAAAAAAGTTAATAGGAAGAACTAATGATGTAGCCCTATTGCCAAGTGGAAAAAAATCACCAGGTCTGACTTTTTACTATATTACCAAAAGTATTATTGAAGATGATGGAAATGTAAAAGAATTTATTATTAAGCAAACTAAAATTGATACTTTTGACATTGAATATGTCAGTGAATTTGAATTAAGTGCGATTCAAATAGATCATATTAAAAAGGCGAGTTCTACCTATTTAGAAGAAGGTCTTCATTTTTCTTTTAATAGAAAAGAAAAATTAGAACGAACTAAGAGTGGAAAATTAAAGCAATTCGTTTCATTAGTAAAATAATTATGAAGATAACTATAGTCGCAGGAGCGAGACCCAACTTTATAAAAATTGCCCCAATTATTAAGGCAATTGAGAAAAAACAAGCCGCTGGAGCACATGTTTCCTATCGATTGGTTCATACAGGACAACATTATGACAAAAACCTCAGCGACACGTTCTTTGAAGAGTTAAACATTCCTTTTCCCAATGCCAACCTTGAAGTAAAAAGCGGTTCACAAGCAGAACAAACAGCAGCAATAATGATTGCTTTTGAAAAAGAATTGCTCAATCATCCAACTGATTTAGTGTTGGTGGTTGGCGATGTCAATTCCACTATGGCTTGTGCCATTGTAGCTAAAAAATTAAACATCAAAGTTTGCCATGTGGAAGCAGGAATCCGTTCAGGGGATATGACGATGCCGGAAGAAATCAATCGAATAGTAACCGATAGCATTACTGACTATTTTTTCACTACTTCGCTTTGGGCTGGTGAAAATCTTATCAAAACAGGCGTTGATACAACGAATATTCATTTTGTGGGAAACGTAATGATTGATACGCTTTATCAAAATTTAGATCGAATCACTCCTCCCTCTTTTTGGGAAGAATATAAATTAGAAAAGGGGAATTATGTTATAGTAACTCTTCACCGTCCTTCAAATGTGGATCAGGAAAATGAATTAGTCCTATTGTTAAAAGGGATAGATGAATTAGTTGATGATAAAAAAATTATTTTTCCAATTCATCCAAGAACAAAATCCATCTTAGGAGAAACCAAATTAGATTTTAAAAACATCATTATGGTCGATCCACAAGGCTATTTGAATTTTATGTATTTGATAAAAAATAGCTTTGCGGTCATTTCTGACAGTGGAGGAATTTCAGAAGAAACAACTGTATTAGGAATTCCTTGTTTTACCATGCGAAACTCAACTGAAAGACCCGAAACAATAAGTATTGGTACCAATACATTGGTAGGAACTTCGGTGCTACAACTTAAAAAAAGTTATAGTGAATTTATTCAAAATGGAATTCGTAAAGCAGGAATCCCTGACTTATGGGATGGCTGCGCTTCCGAAAGAATAATAGATTTACTGCTTACTAAATAATGGAAGAGATTCTAATTATATCTAATTACTATCCTCCTGAAAAAGGAGCTGCAGCCAACAGAATAGAACAACTTGCACTTAAGTTAAACGAAAATGGATATAAAGTAAATGTGGTATGCCCATTGGGAAATTATCCTGAAGGTCGTCTTTTCGACGAATACAAAGGTAAATTTTCAGTAACTGAAATTAGAGAGAACATAACTGTAAAACGTCTATGGGTATATCCAAGTGTGAGTAAAAATCTGCTGATTCGATTGCTATCAGTAGCTTCCTTTATTATGAGTTTGTTTTTCTATTTATTATTTCGAAAAACTCCTAAAAAAGTAATCGTTCAATCTCCTCCTTTACTCCTGTCATTTGTCTCCGTATGGATACTCTCTTTAAAAAACAAAAAGATTATCCTCAATGTCTCCGATCTTTGGCCACTAGCAGCTATTGAATTAAAGGCCATTAAAGAGCAATCGATTTCACATCGTTTTTCATTGTTTTTTGAACGAATTATTTATAAAAAAGCGACTCTTATATTAGGACAATCGAATGAAATAATAGAACACATCAAAAGCAAATTCCCCAACAAAGATTGTTATTTATATCGCAATTTCCCGGAACACAATGTTTCCAAATTAGCATTAATTACAGAGAAACAACCAACCATAAAAATATTTTATGCGGGTCTATTAGGAATCGCTCAAGGCGTTTTAGAATTATGCCATCAAATAAATTTAGATGGATTACCTATTGAATTGCATATTTATGGTGATGGTTCCGAGAAAATCCAAATTGAACAACTCATTCACAACGGAAATAAGTCCAAAATACACTTCCACGGCATGCTCAATCGATCCGAACTACACCAAAGGATTTCCACTCATGATATTGCAATTGTTCCTTTAAAAACACGTATTTATGGATCTGTGCCATCTAAAATATTTGAATATGGTTGCTTGGGCTTTCCAATACTTTATTTTGGAGGAGGTGAAGGGGAAACAATTGTCAACGAAACCCAATTGGGATGGGTTGCAAGTGTAGGACATTATGAGGATTTGAACGCTAAATTAGAATTGATTTCACGGCTTTCGAAATCAGAGTTAATGGTGATGAAAACAACTATATTTAATAGTTGTCAAGTAGCCTTTGATTTAGATAAGCAAATAAAATATTTGATCGATGAACAAGTATTTTAGTACGCCTTTTCCTCACCTTTAAAAATATTGATTACCGTTTGGAAGATAATTTTAATATCTAAAATTAAAGACCAATTTTCAATATAAAACACATCAAGTGTAATTCTATTAATCATATCTTCATCGGTTTCGATTTCTCCTCTATAGCCTTTTACTTGAGCTAAACCTGTAATACCTGGTTTCACATAATGACGCATCATGTATTTGTTGATTTTTTTTCCATATGCTTTATTTTGGGACCATAAGTGAGGACGAGGTCCAACAACCGACATATCTCCAAGTAAAACATTTAGAAACTGAGGCATTTCATCTAAACTGGTTTTTCGAATAAATCGACCCGTTCTTGTGACTCTTGGGTCGTTTTTGGATGCCTCTTTTTCAGTTGTCAGATTAATTTTCATGGACCTAAATTTATAACAGAAAAACTCGTTTTCACCAATTCCTGGTCTTCCTTGTTTAAAAAAAACAGGTCCTTTGGATTCTAATTTTATCAAAACTGATAAAATTGGAATTAACCAAGAGAGCAAAAGAACAATCACCAAAATTGAAAAAAAGATATCAAACAATCTTTTAATGGCTTTAGTTATAGGATCATCAAGGTAGGTTTTTTGAAGAGAAAGAATTGGAATATAATCATAATACTCTATCTTTTGATTTCCTGAAAATACTTCATCGTTTTCGGGTAAAAACTTAATGGTTCTTAAATTGTTTTCGGAATAATCTATTATTTTATTAATCTCTTTTTTGGTCAAGCCAAATAAAGAGCAATACACAACATCAATGTTATTGTCGGAAGCAAAATGAAGTGAATCTTCAATTTGAGAACTTTTGTTAGATCCAAAAGTTACTGTTCTAATAACTTTACATCCATAATCATGGTTTTCATTAAACAATTTCAACAATTGAACTGCATTACTACCGTCTCCAATGATCATTACATTTCTAATATTTCCTCCAAATAAAGAGCGGTATTTTTTTAAAAAGAAATAAATTCCAAGTTTGAAAAAAACAACGAATAGGAACGAAAAGAAAATATAGGTTAATACCGTTTTGGTATCGGTACTTTTATCATAAAATCCAGAAAAAGAAAAGCAAACAATTGTAAACAACAAAAATTGTTTGCTTGTCTTATTAAATATTGATATTCCTTTTGTAAATCTATACACTTCATAAAAGCCAACATTAATAGCAATTATAATCCAAGATAAACAAAGAAAAATTGAAAAATATAGCGAAAACAAATTATCTTTTAGAAAGATAAAAGCCAAAAAATTAATAATTAGTAAATCTAAAATTATTGATATTGGCCTTAAATATTTGGAATATCTTCCAACTTTATTTTTCATTAACTAATATATTTTGAGAAATCTTTATGCTCTTCTTTTAATAATTCTTCTGTGGATAATGATTTGAAATACTCATAAGTAATTTTCATTCCTTCTGCACGATTCACTTTCGCTTCCCAACCCAAAATTTGTTTTGCTTTGGTAGTGTCGGGTTGACGTTGTAAAGGATCATTAATTGGAAGTGGATGATATACTACTTTTTGATTGGTACCGGTAAGTTTAATAATCTCTTCGGCAAAATCTTTAATCGTTATTTCATCTGGATTTCCGATGTTCACTGGTAAATGATAATCGGAAAGTAATAATCTATAAATCCCTTCTACTTGATCATCCACATAACAGAAAGATCGAGTTTGCATTCCATCACCAAAAATGGTCAAATCCTCACCTCTTAAGGCTTGCCCAATAAAAGCAGGAATTACACGACCGTCGTTTAATCGCATTCTAGGTCCATAAGTATTGAAAATACGAACAATTCTAGTTTCTACACCGTGAAAAGTATGATATGCCATGGTAATTGACTCTTGGAAACGTTTCGCTTCATCATATACTCCTCTAGGTCCAATGGTATTTACATTTCCATAATATTCTTCCGTTTGTGGGTGAACTAATGGATCTCCATAGATTTCAGAAGTGGATGCTATTAATATTCTTGCATTTTTTACTCTTGCCAAACCTAAAAGGTTGTGAGTTCCTAAAGATCCTACTTTCAAAGTTTGAATTGGAATTTTCAAATAATCGATTGGACTAGCGGGTGATGCAAAATGTAGGATATAATCTAATTGTCCCGGAATATGAACAAACTTTGTAATATCATGATGATAAAACTCAAAGTTTTCTAATTTAAAAAGATGCTCAATATTTTTTAAGTCACCTGTAATAAGATTGTCCATCCCAATTACATAATAACCTTCTTTTATAAATCGGTCGCACAAGTGTGATCCTAGAAAACCAGCTGCTCCTGTAATTAATATTCTTTTCATGGTATAAGGGGGTTTTTGTTTATTTGTTTGGTAGTTGTAACATTAAAAAGACAATATAGAACTATAAAAAACACAATTCCGCGTTGTCTACAAAAGAACGACTCTGACAAAAATAACATTATCATTGTAATTGCGAAAGCAATATGTAGAAAATCTTTATTACGCAAAGCGTTTATGATATTGACAAACAACATCCATACTAATACTATTAATCCTAAAATCCCGAGTTCAGCAAACGTTTGAAGGTATTGGTTATGGAAATTATATTCGCCATAATCCTGGTGTAAATTGTTTTCTAATGATTTTATTCTGATTTGTTCTTGAGAGGACTCAAGTCCAAATCCAGTTAGAAACTTATTGTTTTCTAACATTATTTCTTTAAATATTCTGATTTGATAAATTCGCAATGCAGTTCCTGGAAAGAAATCAGTTTTATTGAATTTAGTGTCATTCCATGCTTCCTTAATACTAATATTATGGGTTTTTACATTTGCTTTTTCTAATGAATTTTCAAGGGTGTTGTCCACAAATGCAGTTTCATATTCAATCATAAAACGCTCTTTAACTTCCTTGACAAAAAATATCGAGAAAAATAAAAATACTGAAACCATGAAAATCGTCAAGGTTTTGGTACTTGAAGGAATTTCAGCAAAAAAAGCATAATAACAAATGATAATTATAAAATCAACAGTAATAATACTTTTAGAGGAAAGTAAAAAAAGAAAAATGGTTAGTATTGAAAGTGCTATTATTTCAAAACCACTTTTATGACTCAATTGAATAAAATAAAATAAGGCAAAGGAGGCAAAAACCGACATATACACTGCCCCTGGATCAATAGGAACTAAACTGTTATAAAAAAACAAAGAGAAGTCGTGTGTATCAACAAAACCAACTAATGCGTTTAACAAATAAAACAAGGCATAAAATGACATTGAAAAACTAAAGATTTTAAAAATCTTATTTAGTAAATCTTTGTTGAAATTAGGTAAAGCAAAAAAAGCAAATGGAAATACAATAAAGGAAAGTGATTTTTGTAAACCTGATAATGAACTTTGAATATTAACCGACCATATCAACGACATTATCATTACCAAAAAGAAAACTATAGGGAAATAAAAATCTTTTTGAATCTTGAATAAGGATTTCTTAACGCTGAAAAAAGTAATTACCAAAAAAAGTATAGTGGCAATGCTCACATAAATATTACCCAATGGAAGTGTTGACAATACGATAGCCAAAAGATACAATGAACCTTCTGCATTTTTTAATACTTCTTTAGTTTTCAACAATATATTTTGAAAAAATTTAATAGTAAGATTCATTTATGCGGTAACTGTTGAATGGTTTTTGGCAATCAATTTTTGCCCTTGATAATAGCGCGCAAGTTATTAATTTTCTTTGAATATTTTGGAGCAATTCTTTTCTAAATTAATTTGATAAAACAGAATTAAAACCATCATTAAAAGAGAACCATTGCAATTGCTTTTTTATTTGAAAAAGTATCATAAGTATCATAGAAATTACTCCGGAGGTTTCTTTTTATTAAAAGAGATTTCTTTTTACCAAAAGAGTTTTCTTTTTACCAAAAGAGTTTTCTTTTCACTAAAAGAGATTTCTTTTTACTAAAAGAGATTTCCTCGACACAAAAAGAGTTTTCATTTCACTAAAAGGGTTTTCCTTTCACTAAAAGAGATTTCCTCGAGACAAAAAGAGTTTTCTGGAAAGGAAAAGAGATTCCCTTACAACAAAAGGAGATTCCCTGAGGGAAAAAGAGATTTCTTTTGGTGAAAAGAAATTTCCTGAGGTAAAAAGCGATTATAAATAATTAAGAATCTGTTATATACACTTGAAAAGTGCTTCCTTTGTGGAACAAGGTCTAAGCTATGTTGAATTACTTGTTCTTGGATTGTTTTTCCGCTTGAGAGTTTTGAAAAATTATTTTCTTTTTTATAAAAATAAAAAATACAGGAGACTCAGAGTCTTTTAATTTTAGCCTTTAGAGAGTTTTGTTATATTTCTTGGAATTTGAATAATAAATTTTTTCTAAAATAGATATGTTGGAGTCAATATTATAATTTTCATCAAATGATTTATAAGCATTTTCTGAGAACTCATTTAATAAAGAATTATTCTCCAACAATAATAATATTTTTTCAGTGAATGTTTGCAATTCTAACTTGTCTATAACAAATCCATTGTATCCATCTTGTATTAAATCTTTATTTCCATCACAATTTGAAACCACACATGGTTTTGAAAGTGCTAATGCTTCAATTATTGAATAAGGTAATCCTTCATATCTTGAAGTTGAAATATAAATTTTTGAGTTTCTTATAATTTGTAAAACATCTTCTCTTGAAGTCCAATTCAATAAAGTAACATTTTGAGTCAAATCTAATTCTACAATTAATTTTTCTACAATTTCTAATTGATCCGCATGATAACCGACACCCATAACAACTAAATGAATGTCTTTTATTTTTTTTATTTCATAAATTACTTTAATCATAAAATCAATGTTTTTTTGAAAGCAAGGTCTCCCTACAGTACATATATATTCATCAGGCCAAGTTTTTTGAATAGTTAATGCATCCGATATATTGATTGGGTTAATACTGTTATTAAAAATTAATGCTTTACTTTTTTTATAACCAACCTCATTGATAGCTCTATTTTTTTCAGAATTTGAAGTCGCTATTAAAACATTATTGCTTGTGGAAAGTGTTTTTTCAATAAATAAAAAAATAAATCTTTTTAATTTATTTTGTTCGCTTAAATAGGAAAAAGCATGAGGAGTAAATAAAACTTTAGTTCTAGTTAATATTCCTACAATTCTTCCGATTACTCCCCCTTTTGCGCTATGTGCATGAATGAAATCAGGTTTTTCTTTTCTTACTATTTTTATGCATTCATAGATCGCTTTTAAATCATTAATTGGTGATATTTGTCTTAAAATAGTAGTTTTGTACTCTTTTATTCTTCTGCCCTTTTTATCAAAAAACTCATTATTTGTATCTTCATGTCCATGAATAA
>CANCJZ010000001.1 GCA_947378465.1 Flavobacteriaceae bacterium | reverse complement strand
GAATTTAAACTTTGAAATTTAAAGCCTAAACATAGAAATTTGGAAGTTTAATTTATTGGAATCTCCCCAAAGTGTTGGAATTTGGAATTTAAATATTGGAATTTAAAGCCTAAACAGAGAAATTTGGAAGTTTAATTTATTGGAATCTCCCCAAAGTGTTGGAATTTGGAATTTAAACATTGGAATTTAAAACCTTATCATTGGAATTTGGAATTTAATTTTATTGGAATCTCCCCAAAGTGTTGGAATTTGGAATTTAAATATTGGAATTTAACATACATATCACAAATAACTTTTACTTTTACGCTTAAAAATGTAACACTATGAAAGCGATACTACTTGAAGATGATTTAATCCTTTCCAAAGAGGTTATTAACTTTCTTAACTCTATGGATATTGAGTGTGATGCGGTTTTTGATGGTGAATTATTTTTCCGACAACAAAAACTTAACACTTACGACATTTACCTTTTAGACATCAATGTTCCAAAATTCAACGGCTTAGATGTATGTAAAAAAATTCGCGAAACGGATAAAAACACCCCCATATTAATGCTTACCGCTTACCGTGACATTCAGGACAAAATGGATGCTTTCAATATGGGTGCCGACGATTACTTAGTGAAGCCATTTCATTTTGACGAATTATATGTTCGTATTTTAGCCTTACTACGCCGAAGCTCCAATCCCCAAGAGTCAAATGATATTATCAAAATAAAAGATCTTGAAATCAACACCATTGATTTAAAAGTAAAACGCAATAATGTTACTATTGATCTTACCCCTAAAGAATACCAACTCCTATTAATCCTTGCCAAAGCCAACGGAAGAACCCTTTCGAAACACGCTATTGCCGAGCAAATATGGGATGTCCATTTCGACAGCAACCTGAACACTATTGAAGTGTACATCAACTTCCTTAGAAAGAAAATCGACAAGGAACATCCAGATAAATTAATCCATACACGTCCAGGTTTTGGTTATTATTTAAGTGCTGAAAAATGACCTTAAAAAGAAAAGTCGCCGTTAATATCGCACTCGCCTTTTCCATTCTTTTTGGACTGGCAGCCACCTTTATTTATATCAGTTTTTCCAATTTCCGAAAGGAAGAATTCAAAGAACGCCTTGAAGAAAAGGCCCTGACCACCGCTAAATTGCTTATCGAAGTCAAGGAAATCGACAAACAACTCCTCAAACTTATCGATCACAATACCATCAACAAACTTTACAATGAGAAAACCCTCATTTTTGATGCCGATTACAAACTAATTTACAGCAGTATTGATAAGAATACTGCAATCAATTGGACCAAAGCCGACCTCGTCAAACTAAACAACAAAAAACCACTATTCAAAGAACAAAATGGCAAGGAACTACTCGGCATTATGTTCCCTTTTGAACAAGGTGACTACTATGTATTAATTTCCGCTGAAGACAAATACGGTTATTCTAAAATGGAATACCTGTTCTACTCCTTAATTATTACCTTTCTGATAAGCATCGCTTTGATTTGGACCTTTACTTATTATTTTATCAAAAAACTCCTCAACCCACTCGATGTTTTTCAACAGCAAATTACTTCCATATCCGCTAATGAATTAAACCTCCATTTACAAGAGAACAACAGCAAAAACGAAATCAACCTACTGACCAAGGCCTTCAATCAAATGCTTACCCGTTTGGAAAATTCGTTCAGCACACAACGGGAGTTTACTTCCAATGCTTCGCACGAATTATACACCCCGCTTACCCGAATCGCATTTCAGTTGGAAAACATTATTCATACCGAACAACATTCCGAAACCACGCTCAATTATCTTAATAGCATCAATAATGATATCCATCAAATTGCCGATTTGATCAATTCCCTCTTGCTTTTAGCCAAAGTCAACAAAGAGGAAATGGGCAAAAAGTTCGAAACCGTTCGTATCGACGAAACCATCTTCGAAGCCAACGAAATTGTTAAAAAAATCAATACTAATTTTTATCTCAATTTCGAAATCCTTGCATCCGATGAATATGAAAATGCAATGGAAGTTTCTGGAATTCATTCCTTATTACTTATTGCATTTACCAACTTACTCAAAAATGCTTTGTTGTACTCTTCCAACGATACCGCAACAATTACCATCAATCAAATTAGTGCCACTATTTTAATGGTGAGTATTTTCAACGAAGGGGAAATCATTTCCCAAGAAGAACAAAACAAACTCTTCGAACCGTTTATGAGAGGTTCTAACTCTAATAACATCCACGGTTCAGGTTTAGGACTTCCAATTGTGAAACGAATTTTAGACTATCACAATGCAACAATTGCCTATCGATCCATCCAACCTAACACCAATGTTTTCGAGGTTACTTTCTCGATTTAAGTTTTTTTTAAGGTTAAGTTAAAATACTTTTAAGAACATCGTACGACTTTTGTACTCCGTAAATTACCAAAAAATGAAGACCAAAATAATTATCACATTACTACTCTTCTCTAGCTTATTGTTTTCACAAAATCCAATGACCTTACAAGAATGTGAAAATCAATTCCTAAAGAACAATCTTTACCTCCTCGCCAATCATTATAATATCGATGCAGCTCAAGCGCAAGTGCTACAGGCTAAAATCTGGGACAACCCTAGTTTTGGTTTTGAAGTCAACGCTTGGTCGCCCAACTCCGAGAAAAAGTATTTTAACGCCGGAACTGACGGTGAAAAGGCAGGTTATATTCAACAATTAATCCATATTGGTGGTCAACGGAAAAATCAAATTGAATTGGCCAAAACAAATACCAAAATCGCCGAGCTCGATTTCAATATGTTGCTCCGCGATTTAAAATTTCAGTTGCGTCAGAATTTCTTTGCTATCTATTATGATGCCCAATCCATCAAAGAGATTGACAAGCAATTGGAAAGTCTTAAAACACTGATCGATGCTTATTCTGTTCAAACCCAAAAAGGCAATGTCGCATTAAAAGACCAAGTGCGTTTGCAAAACTTATTCCTTAGTCTTCAAACGGATCGAAATGAATTGATGACCGAAATCATCGAAAACAGACGAAATCTTGAAACCTTATTATCAAGCGAGAAAAACATCGACATCTTACCTACTCCTACTGATCAAGAAATAGCGATTTATCAAAAACCTATCACTACTAAAATTGATGAATTGCAAAAAATTGCCATTGAAAATCGTCCTGATTTACAAAAGGCTGAAAAAATCATCGAAGCCAACAATTGGAATTTGAAATATCAAAAATCCTTAAGCATTCCTGACCTTACTTTAGGAGCAGCTTACGATCAACGTGGTGGTGCCTTCAATAATCAAACAGATTTAACCATCGGATTGCCATTACCTCTTTGGAATAAAAACAAAGGAAACATCAAAATTGCCAAATTATTAATCACGCAAGCTGATGCTCAAAAGAAGCAACAAATCGTTGAAATAAATAACGATGTCAAATCAGCTTACTTGAAATATGTAGAGCAAAAAAACAGCTTCGAAAAGATTAAAAGCCCTGTTCCCGAAAACCTAAAAACAGTGTACGACGGGGTATATAACAACTTTTCCAAAAGAAACATCAGCATGCTTGAGTTCACCGACTTCTTGGAAAGTTACAACCAAAGCATCATCTCAATGAACAAAATATACAAATCATACATCACTGCTTGCGAAGAAATTAATTATTCTATTGCATCAAAATTATTCTAAATAAAATGAAAAATAGTTTAAAATTGTACTTACCATTAGTCGCGTTAATAGTGCTTAGCTGCGGCAAAAAAGAGGAAGAACCTAAGAAATCATCCGGTTTCCAAATCACGGACACCATGATGAAAACCACCACTTTCGCAACCGCAAAGAATGAAACGCTTAAAAACGAGTTGCGATTTTTCGGGAAAATTTCTGCCGATAAAAACAAATTGATTGAAGTATATCCTGTAGTTGGTGGAAATGTTGAAAACGTTTATGTCGAACTCGGGGATTATGTGAAAAAAGGACAACTATTGGCTACCATTCGCAGTACCGAGGTTGCTGGATTTGAAAAAGACTTATTGGATGCTAAAAGTCAGGTGCAAGTAACGCAAAACGCCTTGAAAGTAGCGCAAGAAATGTTTGAAGGAAAATTAATCACTGAAAAAGATGTACTTCAAGCCAAAAACGATTTGAGTGTGGCCAAATCCCAATTGAACAGAGTGCAGGAAAATTACCGCATTTACAACCTTAAGCCAGGTTCTATTTACCAAGTAGTAGCACCTATCAACGGTTATATCATCCAAAAGAACATCAATCAGGACATGCAGTTGCGTAGTGACAGAACCGACAACATCTTTGACGTTGCCGACACTAAGGATGTTTGGGCAATTGCCAACGTAAACGAAAGCGACATCAATTTAGTACAACTAGGGATGGATGCTACCATCTCAACGCTTTCTAATACCGATAAAAAATTCAAAGGAAAAGTAGATAAGATTTTCAAAATTATCGATCCTGAAACCAATGCGATGAACGCCAGAATCGTTTTGGACAACACGGCTTCATTACTTGTTCCTGACAGTAAAGCCACCATTACTATTTCTTATTCCGAGAACAAATCCATGCTGGCCGTTCCTTCAACAGGGGTCATTTTTGACAACAACAAAAATTACGTGATTGTTTACAAGGATCGCAAGCACCTGGAGAGAAGAGCTGTGGAAGTATTCAGAGAAGTAGGTGACCTAACCTATATCTCCTCTGGCCTAGAGGAAGGGGAACAGATCATCACCCACAATCAATTGCTGTTCTATGATGCTTTAGATGAATAATCATCGTACCCAATGGTGCCAACAATTATTTAATTAAGCTTGCTATTTGATTAAGAAATTCTTAAATTAAGAAAAATGAATAAATTCATAAAAAACATCATCTCATTCTCTTTGGCGAATAGATTCTTTACCTTTTTCTGGGTAGGACTATTAGTGGTTATGGGGTTCATTTCCTTCAAAAACATGCCTATTGAGGCATTCCCTGATGTAACGAACACGCAAATCATCATCATTACGCAATGGAATGGTCGAAGTGCCGAAGAGGTGGAGCGCTTTGTAACCACTCCTATCGAACTGGCGATGACTTCGCTACAGAAAAAAACAAGTGTTCGAAGCACCACTATGTTTGGACTTTCCGTTATCAAAATCATTTTTGACGATGGTGTGGAAGACGCCTTCGCCCGTAACCAAGTCAACAACCAACTTCGAAATGTGGACATGCCCGAGGGAATCGCTCCTGAAGTGCAACCTCCTTACGGCCCTACCGGTGAGATTTTTAGATATACTTTAGAAAGTAAAAAAAGAGATTCTCGCGATTTACTTACCATTCAAAACTGGGTCGTTGACCGTGCCTTGCGTTCCGTTCCTGGTGTTGCCGATATTAATGCCTTTGGAGGACAAACCAAGATATTCGAAATCAGTGTCGACCCTCGTCGATTGGAAAAATACTCCCTTACTCCTTTACAAGTTTACGATGCAGTCAGTAAAAGCAACCTGAATGTAGGTGGAGATGTTATTGAAAAAAATGGTCAGGCCTACGTAGTACGTGGAATTGGACTTCTTCAATCGATTCCCGATATTCAAAACATCATCGTAAAACAAGATAACGGGAATCCCGTATTGGTTAAAAACCTAGCTACAGTTGTCGAAAGTGCAATGCCTCGTGTTGGACAAGCCGGACTCGACGATAATCCTGACGTAGTGGAAGGTATTGTAGTAATGCGTAAAGGCGAGAATACGCCTGAAGTACTTACTCGAATCAAGGCCAAAGTAGAAGAATTAAACACCAAAATATTACCTCACGATATCAAATTAGTGACCTTTTACGATAGGGACAAACTGATGGATTTCTGTACGCATACCGTAATGCACAATTTATTAGAGGGAATCATATTAGTGACTTTAATGGTATTGCTCTTTATGGCCGATTGGCGAACTACAGTTATCGTGTCCATCATTATTCCGTTGGCCTTGCTATTCTCGTTCTTCTGCTTGAACATGATGGGAATGAGCGCCAACCTTCTATCCCTTGGAGCGGTCGATTTTGGGATCATTATTGACGGAGCCGTCGTCATGGTCGAAGGACTATTTGTGATGCTCGACCATAGGGCACACGCCGTGGGAATGGAAAAATTCAACAAGCTTGCGAAGGCTGGTTGGATCAAAAAAACAGGAACCGAAATGGGTAAAGCCATCTTCTTCTCTAAAATGATCATCATCACCGCCCTACTGCCTATCTTCTCCTTTCAAAAAGTAGAAGGTAAAATGTTCTCTCCTTTGGCCTACACCCTTGGATTTGCATTGCTAGGCGCCTTGCTTTTTACCTTAACTTTAGTACCGGTACTGTCCCATATTTTATTAAATAAAAATGTTCGAGAAAAAAACAATCCCTTTGTTAATTTCTGGAACCGCATTGTAGAGAAAGGATTTACCTTTACTTATAGAAATAAAAAATTAAGTCTTACAGTAGCGCTTTCTATCTTAGTCTTGACTTTATTTTCCTCTAAATTTTTAGGAACGGAGTTCTTACCGCCTTTAAATGAAGGCGCATTATGGGTAACTGCCCAAATGCCAATGAGCTCGAGCCTTGGCGAAACCGTTAAGATGACCGAGACCCTTAAAAAAGAAATTCGCAGCTTCCCAGAGGTAGTCAGCGTACTTTCCCAAACTGGTAGAAGTAACGACGGTACCGACCCTAGTGGTTTCTATTTTGCCCAAATGCAGGTCAATCTAAAACCAAAAGACGAATGGGGAAGAAAGATCTCTATGGATGAGTTAGTCAACCAAATGGATCACAAACTCAAAAAATACCAAGGAATTGGCTACAACTATTCGCAACCTATTATTGATAACGTTGCTGAAGCGGTAGCAGGATTCAAAGCCGCTAATGGAATCAAGATTTATGGGGATGATTTAGCAAAATTAGATGTGCTTGCCACTCAAGTTTTAAAACAAATTACCAACATTGACGGGATTAAAGAGCCCGGAATCATCAGAAATATTGGTCAACCTGAAGTGAGCGTAGTCCTCGATAAAGAAAAAATGGCCGCTTATGGCGTGACGCTTTCCGATGCTCAAGCCGTTTTAGAGATGGCTTTTGGTGGAAAAACAGCCACTCAAAAATACGAAGGCGAACGCAAGTTTGACGTGCGTATTCGTTACGATAAAGAATACCGTAAAAACACTAACGATATTGCCAACTTAATGGTACCTACCCTACGTGATACCAAAGTGCCTCTGAAAGAAATCTCCACTGTGATTTCTGACAACGGCCCGGCATTCATTTACCGAGACAATCTAAAAAGATACATCGGAGTAAAATTCTCTATCCGTGATCGTGACTTAGGAAGTACCATCGCCGAAGCACAGAAAAAAGTGGAGCAAAATGTCAAATTGCCCGAAGGCTACTCTATTGGTTGGACCGGAGAATTTGAAAACCAAGTGCGTGCTTCTGCCCGTTTGGGTCAAGTAGTTCCTATTAGTTTGATCCTTATTTTCTTCTTACTCTTTATTATGTTTGGAAACATCAAGGATTCTTTCTTAGTGCTTGCCAACGTTCCCTTTGCCTTAATCGGAGGAATCCTTGCACTGCACTTAACAGGAATGAACTTCGGAATTTCAGCAGGTGTCGGATTCATCGCATTGTTTGGAATTTGTATACAGAATGGAGTAATCCTGATCTCTGAATTCCACAAGAACCTCAAAACCGCTATGACCTTGGACGAGTCCATTTTGGAAGCCGTTAAAGTTCGAACGCGCCCTGTAGTAATGACTGCTTTGATGGCTACTATTGGTTTATTGCCCGCAGCAGTGTCTACCGGTATTGGATCTGAATCTCAAAAGCCTTTAGCTATTGTGATTATTGGTGGACTTATTTCAGCAACCATATTAACCCTTTTAATTTTCCCAATTATTTTCTGGATTTTTAACAGAGCTAAACATGAACTCATTAAGTAAATGATTTCGATTTAATAAATATTAACTATGTTTGCGCCGTCATTCATTTTTTAAACAAAAAAAATATGCGAATTCGTATACTATTAGTGTCAATTGTAGGATTGTTTTTAAGCGCTTCTTCCTTTGCACAAACCAATTACAATTTACAAAAGGCGCTAAAGACGGCTACTGATAATAACCCAATATTAAAAACTCAAAAGTTCGATATTGCGGTTGCCGAAAGCGAAATAGTGAGTGCTAAGATAATTTCTAACGTCAAATTGAACAATCAGTCCTTGTTTTTGATGAATGGTGCCATGGCGAACAACGCAAGCAACTTAGTCAGTGCACGCAACAGCCAAATTTGGTGGCAAGCAACCAAGGTATTTCAAATTGCTGGACAACGCAAAAACAAAATTGATGTTGCCAATAAAAGTGTGGCCTATACCAAGCAAAATTTTGAGGAAATTAAACGTAACCTTTACCAAGCAGTAGCCCTTAAATGGCTTGACGTATGGACCGCTAAAAAGCAATTCGACATCCTAAACAGAGCCAAGAACAATCTGGACAGTGTGGTGACCATCAATAAGAATCGTTTGAAGAATCAGGTGATTACGCAAATCGATTACAACCGAACCGAATTATTAGCCAATCAATATGCGTTGCAAATTAAAAGTGCTGGGCAAACTTTAAAAAATGAAACCGCTAATTTCAAATACCTTCTTGGGACTACTGATGAAATAACAGTAGATGAAAACGATAACTTCGAATACGTTACCACTACCACTTCCGATGATTTATTAAAAACCTCTTTGGAAAGTCGTACCGACGTATTAGCTGCTAAATCGGCTATTGAAATGGCCAATTCGAATGTGAAACTTCAAAAATCTTTGGCCTATCCTCAACCAGAATTGGGGATGATTTATAACCCGCAAAATACTTTACCGTATTTAGGGGTTTATGCTACTATTGAATTGCCTTTCTTTGATAGAAATCAAGGGGAAATTCAAAAATCGGCCGTGTTAAAATCACAAGCCGAGCAAGATTTAATCGCTAAGCAACAACAAATTCAAGCAGAATTAACCACGGCTTATAATGCCTATTTATTACAAAAGAAAAACGTAGCCGATTTTGAGGCCATGTTAAAACAATCCGACCAAATTCTGGCTGGTGTTAAATATACCTACCTCAGAGGTGGAACTACCATCATCGATTTCCTTGAAGCGCAACGCAGCTGGTTGGATACACAACAACAATACTACAATGCTTTACAGCAATACCGCGAAAGCTATATCGCGCTTTTGTACCAATCTGGATTAATTAATACTATTAGCAAATAGTAACGTACTACACTCTAAACATCTTTTTATGAAAAATAATAAAACCACCTTATTCACACTTTTGCTAACAGCCCTTTTGCTTGCTTCGTGTGGAAAAGAAACCAAGAAGGATCAAGAACAAGATTTGACTCCAAAAGTGACTAACAATGGAACTGAAATTGTCTTTCCTGCTAAAAAAAGCGCTGATTTCTTCGAATCAGAAACGATCGATGATAATGTGTTGAACGCAAAGATTACCGCTCCTGCAACCGTGGCTGCTACTGTAGTTAGCTCGCAAGAAGGCGCGGCTCAAAATATAGTATTATTTGAAAACCCCGATTTAGCAAGTAACTACACCCAATTATTCCAACATTTGATTAATATCAATCAAATCAAAAACAAAAACATCCGTCAAAAACAAATCGAGTTAGACCGTGTAAAGGACTTACAAGCACACGGTGCGGCTACTGGTAGAGATTTGTTGGAAGCACAAACCTTGCTTTCGATGGAGGAAACCAATCTCGCGAACGAAAAAGCAGCAATCATTGAACACGAAGCGAAACTAAAGGCGGGTGGATTTGAACCATCGGAACTAAAAAGAGCCGCTGCGGGTACTTCATTCGTGATTTGTGATGTTCCTGAGAACGAACTAAGCGAAATCAAAAAAGGAAGTAGCTGTATCGTTCAGTTCACTGCTTTCCCTAACGAAACATTTAATGGTAAAGTGGATGCTATTGCCGACATGACGGACGAAACTACTCGTATGGTGAAACTCCGTATTACCTTAAACAACAATGGCGGAAAGTTCAAAGCTGGGATGTTTGCTACCGTTTCATTCGGAATCAGTCAAGGGAAAAACATCAATGTGAACAAAACCTCTATCATCACTATACAGGCGAAAAACTATGTGTTCATCAAAAAGAACGACACTACCTTTGAACGTAGAGAAGTGACCATTGGCGATCAAGTAGGCGACCGTATCATCATATTCAGTGGCCTTGAAAAAGGCGAAACGGTAGCGGTTAAAGGCGTAATGCAATTAAAAGGACTTTCATTCGGATATTAATTATGGTACAAGCTCAAATATTTATCGACGCAGATGAACTTATGGGGTCAAAACTCCTATATGAATACATCTTAGAAATTCTTATCAAACAAAAAGTAAAAGGAGCAACGGTATTCCGTGGCAGAAGTGGGTTCGGTGCGAATCAATACTTGAAACGTCCAAATGACTTTTTTAGCTTTGATGAAACACCTTATCAAATCGTTTTTATCGATGAGGAAGAAAAAGTACACGCTGCCCTAACCGAATTAAGACAGCACTACAAAGGTGGTTTTATTGTGACGAACAAAGTAGACATTTGGAAATAATTATAAGTTCCGTTGGAAATAGGACTTCCGATCATTCAAAGTCGACCATTTCTCAACGCATTAGCTAACGCTACTTATAATTAATAATATAAAAAGATGATTAAGAATTTATTAATATTCAGTTTAAGAAACCGATGGGCAGTAATCGCTATCAGTACCGTGATTATGGCAATTGGTTATTGGTGTTTTACCCAACTCAAAATCGAAGCCTATCCCGATATCGCGGATACTAACGTTATTGTAGTATCACAATATCCCGGTAGAGCTGCAGAGGAAGTGGAACAACAAGTTACCATTCCTGTCGAAAGAGCTTTACAAAATACACCTAACGTATTGGACCGTCGTAGCAGAACCATCTTTGGTCTTTCTGTGGTGCAACTTACCTTCAAAGACGGTACCGATGATTATTTCGCTCGTCAACAGGTTACTGAAAGAGTCGCTGCTGCCGAATTGCCTGATGGTGTCGCTCCTGAATTAGCTCCCTTATCTACTGCAGTAGGTGAAATCTTTCGTTATGTAGTAGAAGCGCCTCCTACCTATAGCCAAACTGAATTAAGAGACTTACAGGACTGGGTGATCAAACCCGCCTTACTGCAAGTACCTGGAATTGCTGACGTAGTGACCTTTGGAGGTCCTTTGAAACAATTTCATATTGTTACTTCCCCTGAAAAACTGCGCAAATACAACCTAACGCTTCAAAACGTAATGGATGCCGTTAACGTGAACAACCAAAATACTGGGGGTAACGTAATTGAACGCGGTGGTCAAGGTTTTGCTGTCCGCGGGTTGGGAGCAATCAAAACGGAGAAAGACATTGAGAATATCGTCCTAAAATCTGAAAAAGGGGTGCCTATCTTTTTGCGTAATGTCGCAACCGTTGAAATTACGCCTCCTCCACCAAGTGGGGTGATGGGTTATGCACTTCCTACGGAAAAAATTGATGTAAAAAGCGGGGTCGAAGGAATCATCCTTTTAAGAAGATATGAAAACCCAAGTGAGGTACTAAAGGTCCTCAAAGAACGTATGCAGGAATTGCAAGATGAAGATTTACCTGCAGGGGTCAAACTTCGTCCTATGTACGACCGTAGTTTCTTAATTGACCACTCTTTAGAAACTGTGGCTCACACCTTATTTGAAGGAATCTCCATTGTAATCATCTTATTGATCTTCTTCCTTGGTAGTACTCGTAGTGCTTTAGTAGTGGCCTTAACCATTCCTTTCTCATTATTGTTTGCTTTTATCCTGATGAAGTTAGCGGGTATTCCGGCCAACCTATTATCGCTTGGTGCCATCGACTTTGGTATCATCGTGGACGGAGCCTGTGTAATGGCCGAACACTTAATTAGGAAGTACCGAACCGCTACCCCTGAGGAAAAGAAAGAAGGGATTGTCAAAATCACTTTACAAGCCGCTCAAGAAGTGGGTAGAGAAATTTTCTTCTCCGTGACCATCATCATCTTGGCCTATATGCCGATCCTGTTGATGACTCGTGTGGAGGGCAAACTTTTCTCACCTATGGCCTTAACGCTTGCATTTGCCGTAATCGGATCGATGCTTGCCGCCTTGACCTTTATCCCTGTATTGATCTCTTTTGTGTATAGAAAAGCCATCTCTAATGCTGATGTACCGATCAAAGAGCATAAAAACATAGTATTGGACGGTATGGCGAAAGCCTATGCTAAATTACTGAACATAATTATTAATAACTACAAAAAATCAGTCCTTATCGGTTTCTCTGTAGTGCTGTTCTTTATCCTTTGTGGATTAAAATTAGGAACCGAATTCTTACCAACACTCGATGAAGGATCCATCTTCTTAAGAGGGAACTTTGCGGCAGGTATTTCTATTCAAGAGAATGTGAAATATGCGCCTAAAATCCGTGAGATCATTTCCAAATACCCTCAGATATCTTACGTCATTACACAAACCGGTCGTAATGACGACGGTACCGATCCATTCCCTGCCAACAGAAATGAAATTTTGGTTGGGTTAAAAGATTACAAACTTTGGAGCGATACCATCACTAAAAAGGAATTAGTAGAGGACGTTAAGAACGAATTACAACAAGCCCTTCCTTCCGTTCAGTTCTCATCGGGACAACCTATTATCGACCAGGTAATGGAAATCGTGAACGGTAGTGCAGCCGACTTAGCCATTTCAGTAGTTGGGGACGACTTGAAAATGATGCGTGAAAAAGCCGATAGTATCGCCATAATTGCGAAACAAATTCCAGGTGCTAAGAACGTAAATATTGAACAAGAGGGCGCTCAGGAACAATTAGCGATTTCCATCAATCGTGAAGCAGTAGCCCGTTTCGGAATCAATGTAGCCGATATTCAAAACATGATTGAGGCCGCTATTGGTGGGAAAAGCATTTCCAAATTATACGATGGTGCCAAACGTTACGACATTGTAGTGCGCTTTTTACCAGAATATAGAAACTCTATTGATGCCATCAAAAACATGTTAGTGCCTTCTGCTAATGGGGCTTTGATTCCTATGAGTCAATTGGCCGATGTGCATTTCGTCGAAGGGCAAACTAATATCTACCACTACGGAAGTAAACGTATGATTACGGTTCGTACCAACATTCAAGGGCGTGACCAAGGAAGTTTTGTGAAAGAATTAAAAGGCAAAGTGGACAAAGCCATTCACGTCAAAAAAGGTTACAGCATCATCTACGGTGGTCAATATGAAAACCTAGAGCGTGCCGGTAAACAATTGATGTTCACCATCCCATTAACCATCGTATTGGTATTCCTATTCCTATTCATGTTATTCAAAGATTTGAAACATACTTTAGTAACCATGAGCTGTATTCTATTCGCTTTGGGCGGAGGAATTGTAGCCTTATTATTAAGAGGGTATTACTTCAACGTTTCCGCAGGAGTGGGATTCGTAAGTATCTTCGGGATATCTGTAATGGCCGGTGTGCTGCTCGTCTCGGCATTGAATCGAGCCGTGCCTCCAGGAAGTGTCGTCGACAAAGAATCCATCAAAGCAACTTCAAACGATCAGTTAAGAGCCTTGCTTTCGATTCTTGTTGTAGCCATCATCGGGTTAGTTCCAGCAGCCATCTCTAGTGGAATTGGATCTGACGTGCAACGTCCTTTATCAACCGTGATTATCGGTGGATTGACAAGCACGCTAATCTTTGCTCCTATCCTACTACCGCCTTTATATTATTGGGTGGAAAAATTAAGAAAGAAAGACTAATACATAATAAAGGTTCCTATCATTAGGAACCTTTTTTTATGGAAATAAAATAACGATAGTATATTTTTTTTATTTATTTAAAATAAACTAAACGCCGTTTATAGCTTATTGATTAAAATAGTCTTCATCACCTTTCGCTTCCACTTTTTCGGTTGCGTGGAATACCCCATTCTACTAATGTGCAATATCCATTTGGAAAGACTATTGGTACCTTTAAGCTGGGAGTAGAATTTAGTCTTAGCGATTTTATCACAGAAGTCAACGAACGAGGCCCTATCAGTAGTGTATTGTTTAAAGCGTGTACGCCAAGGAGCTTTATTCGCTCCGGTAAATCCAAAGTGATTGTGCAATTGTACCGCCACCCTACTCCTACCGTAATCGGATTCCAATATCGCAATAGACAAAATAACCGAGGAAGGAATCCCATACTGCACCGACAAAGAATCCGATAAGCTTTTGTATTGTACTACATAGGGATGCGTGGGACGTGCGAATGAATAGGTCGCAAACAAACAATTAATAAACAATACCAACGTTATCTTATTCAAATGAAGTTTCATAAGCTTAGCTTTAATAGTGGCAAAGTTGTCAAAATAAAATGAAGTAAAAAAACTATCTTTGCAATCCTCTTTTTTAAAAGAGAAATAGAGGAGGGTAACCTCGATAATAGCAGTCATCATACAGTACAATCAAAAGGTTAATGTGTAGTAAAAAAACAATCGTTTCAATTGGATTATTCCTCCTACTTGTTTTGCAATCGCAAGCACAAGAGAACGATTATTGGACAACCAAAAAACTAGATTCTTGTATTATTGACAAATTGAATCTCAGCAAAAACAATCTGAACAATACCAATTCCTTATTTCCTTTATTAAGCAAATTATACCGTATCAAGCATTTCAGCAACGAAAAAGCAGTCATCGTCCATTTGGGCGATTCCCATATCCAGGCGGATATGATGACTTCCGTTATCCGAACAGAAATGCAATCCTTTTTTGGAAATGCAGGCCGCGGACTGATATTCCCTTACCAAGTCATCAAATCCAATGCCCCAGTCGATTTAATATCCAACTCTAAATCGAGCTGGAAAGGCAATCGAATCACTAAAGCCGACACTACTATCGCTTGTGGAATTTCGGGCTTTGGAATGCAATCCTGTACCATCAATCCAGAGTTTAACTTCGAATTTCGAACCATTGACAACAAAAAGGAAACCTTCGACAAAATCGATTTCTTTATGGGTGGCAAAGTATCGGAAATGCAACTCGACTACAATGAATCGCAATACGAATCGATGTGTTTTCCTAAAGCAACCGACTTTACTTCGGTTTGCCTAAAGTCGATGTCCTCGGGATTCAAACTTTCGTTCCCCACCCTTGATACCATTCAGTTCTATGGCGCTTCTTTGGAGAAAAAAGATGTAGGTGGCGTGTTATACCATAGTATTGGGGCCAACGGAGCTAAGTTTTCGGACTATAATAAAACTCCTCTTTTTTGGAAACAAATCGAACAACTCCACGCCGATTGCTATGTCATCTCTTTAGGAACAAATGAAGCACAGGACCCTAATATTGCACCATTGGATTTTATCGCTCAAGTGCGCATCACTGTCGATCACCTCAAAGCCATTTCCCCTAATGCCTGCATCATTATTTCAACACCTCCAGTTTCTTATTTTAAAAAAAGCAAACCCAATGCTTCCCTCGCCACCATTACGAATGCCGTAATCGATTATTGCGAACAGAACAACTTAGTGTATTGGGATTTATTCAACGTCAGTAATGGGCTCAATGGCGCCTCAAGTTGGAAAGCCTTACAATTATTGCGCGGTGACTTAGTACACTTCTCTAAGGAAGGATACGTCCTTCAAGGGAATCTTTTTGTGGCGGCTTTCGCCAAAGTATGGAATGATTTTTTATCTAAAAAGATCAACGCACATTAGAATTGCAAATAGATTGGCATTACTGGCTCGGCACTTTTAAAGTAGGAATACAATACGATAAATAGCAAGGTTACCACCACGTGATAAATTAATGGAAAATGCTTTTGTTTGTCGACAAACTTATCGGCAAAGCTATCCGGAATCAAATGAATCATATAGCCAATCACGATCATAATAATCGGCACCTGATAATTGAACCAATACTCCTGCGCTCCATCAAAGGTGAATTGATATACTATTTGATGGATAAACTCCATCGCTGTCGGCAAGTCGGCTGCCTTAAAGAAGATCCAACAGAATATTACAAAATGGAACGTCAACAATCCGTAGATAAAATTGCTCATAAAAGCAGGCAGAATTTTGAATTTTCCAAATATAGAGGTCCATACTTTGTTAATCATTAAGCCTGTTCCGTGCATCGCTCCCCAGATGATAAAATTCCAGCTGGCTCCATGCCAAAAACCTCCTATTAACATCGTCAAAAATAAGTTGATATTCGTGCGGAATTTGCCTTTTCGGTTCCCACCCATAGAGATGTACAAATAATCTCGCAACCAACTCGACAATGAAATGTGCCAACGACGCCAGAATTCACTGATGGACTTACTTTGATAAGGCGACAGGAAGTTCGTTGGGATGGTAATCCCCATCCATTTGGAAATTCCAATGGCCACATCGCTATAACCGCTAAAATCACAGTATATTACAATCGCATAACCGTATAAAGCAATCAAACATTCGAATCCATTGTGCAAATTAGGACCGTCGAATACGTAATTCACCAAATTCAGCGTGATATAATCCGAGATAATCAACTTTTTAATCAATCCCGAAATAATCAGATAGAATCCTTTGGAAAAATCAGTATCGCTAACATGGTAGGGTTGCTTTAATTGAGGGATAAAATCTTTTGCTCTTACAATAGGCCCCATCACCAGCTTGGGAAAAAAGGACAGGAACAACATATAATTGACGATTCCCTTCTCAGGTTCGATTTCCCCGCGGTACACATCAATCGTATAACTCAGGTTCTCGAAAGTAAAGAACGAGATTCCAATAGGCAATAAAATGTGCAGGGCATTAAAATGAACGGTCGAAAAACTATTGACCAATTCAATAAAGAAATTGGTGTATTTAAAATAAAATAACAGCCCTAGATTGACCAGCACACTGATCAAAAGAAAGAACTTTTTAACGGACTGTTTCGGATATTTAAATATTAAGTTCGAAATCCCAAAGTTAAACACCGCTGACAGCACTACCAACAATACAAAGCTACCGCTCGCTTTATAAAAGAAATACAACGAGAACACCGTCAAAACCATCGCTCGATGCATATAGTTCTTGCGGAAAAGGTAGTAAAAGAGAATAAAAACAAATAGGAAATAAACAAAGAACCCACTATTGAACAATAATGGATTATGAGCATCATACAAAAACTGGTCTTGCAATTTCCCCCAATCGATGTTTATCATATTTTGATGTCTTTTTTGCTATTAGCTTGAACGGATACCGAACTCGATTTTTTCTTTACGGCCTTATTATAGTCATTGATGATGGCATTATAAATCATTTTCGCTACCACTCTCGAACCGCGGTGATTAAAATGGATATAATCCTTATTGGCGTACTGTAAGCTGTCAGCCCATTTGACAATAGTACCGTTACCTCCCATCGATTTATATAAATTATAAAAAGGGATATTGTTATCATAAGCCAATTTGGCTTGAGTAGTAATCAACGAATCAATACCCACTGCGGTTTTCCATTCTCCATCATAATTAAAAGCTCTATCCGAACAACCAAATAACAAAAATTCGGATTTGTTCAAATTCGCTTTCAGCTTTTTAATCACCGGATTCATCGCGCGGTAGTAATACTTGTAATTGGTGTCATTCGGCTTGTACATCAAATTAACTCCGTATTGAAATACAATCAAATCATAGTAACCAGATTGGTTAAGCTCCGCCAATAGTTTGGCATCCAGCTTTTTTAACTCCACCCCAGTAATCCCTCTAAACGAAAAGTTATCGACGATAATACCGGATTGAGGTTCGGAACTAATTCCGTACAAAGGAGTATTGCCCGCATTGATTTGGCAATGCATTTTATTCGAAGTCGAACTGTTCAACAATATTCGATTGAATTCCTTATCCGCTGGATAACGCATAAGGGAGTCGTTAGTACGCACCGCTATCGTATCACCTTTTCCATACAACAACCACTTCTGAGTAATTTGATCAGGACTCTTTTTAACGTTATCCTTAAAGTCAACCCCTAAATCATTACAAAAGAAAGAGTAACCCGAAAAGAAAAGACTGGAATTGCGAATCGATTTTTTGAAATTGTCAGATCGAACATCGCCAGTGGTGACTAACTTAGCCGAATGTCTAAAGTCAGACGAGATCGAATTGATCGGGATAAACCCAACACCCGATTGCTGCCCAAAATAATTTTGCAACATAACTCGCAAATCTTGGGTTATAAAGTCGCCTTCTATTTGACTATCGCCAAACCATGCAATTCGGATTTTGACTTTTTTGTTTTGGGAAAGTTGTATTAGCTTTTCATTAAAACTTTTTAATGCCGGTTCAATCGTATCTCCGTTAAAAGCAACAATAGTTCCCTTTTTTACATACGAATCAAAATCATTATAGGGCAATGATTGCGCTATTTCCTCCTGATCAATTGCGTTTTGTTGCTTGGATTGCTGCGTTTTACCCTTAGCGTCATACAAAATGTCCGACAGTAAGTTTACATTCTTAAAGTTAGGGTAATAGCGGATGAACTCGCTGGAAAATACAGACAATAATAAATGGATAATAGTAACTACTACAATAAGGAAAACAACCTTTTTATTATTGTTCATTGAACTGATAAGTGTTTAAAAAAAACGAATGCTACGCTTTATTAAGTAACTGCAATCGAACACCTTTATTGTATCAAACCGTTACTAATATTTTGCAAAAGTAAAAAAAAGGAAGTCTCTTTTAAGTAATTGTTAAAAATAATTTCAAGATTTACTAATTTCCTTAAATTAGACCAAAAAAATAGACTTAATTTACGCTTAATCCATCACTTACAAATCCAATCGTTTGGAATGGTTGGAGAAGATTTTTTTATTAAAATGATTAAATGATTCATTTTTCAGATTAAAACTAACAGAACTTTTTATTTTTTATAAAATGAACAACCTCCGTCAAATCAAGTAATCATTTATCGATGAAGATAAAATATCAATTTTCATCTAGTAAATAGTCCTTTTCACAACGCTATTAGATATCGCGATAACGCTTTCCATTTTCGCGACAACGCTAATAGTACTCGCAACAACGCTATTGATTCTCGCATCAACGATTGACTTAATCTGTACAACGATTCATTTACTCGATAGAACGATTAGTGTTTTCGCTATAACGCTTTCAATACTCGCGACAAAGCTTAACGTTATCGCAACAACGCTAAGTGTTTTCGCGACAAAGCTACACTTGCTCGATAGAACGATTCGATTGAAATTGTAAAATGGTGTATATACTTTTCATTGAAACAATCATTTCTTCTAGCTAAATCTAAATTTTTTCTAAAATGATAAAATTCAAATCACCTAGAGACATAGCCCTTGTTCTGTTAAAGTACAAATAAGCATTGTATTTCACATAGTGATTCATACGGGATGACTATGTGCTCTATGTTGAGCAAAGCGTCTTTGAGTGTTCTATATAACTATGAATCTATGTGGTTATTTGAAACAAATCCTATCGATTTAAATCAATTGCATTACCTAATTGATAACTGGTATAATTCCAACACTACACGAATTTGTGTAAAACATAAATTTAGATTAGTTCGTGAATTTGCAATAAATAAAATTTCAAAATGCCAAAGTTTCTAAGTACCAAAGCACCAAAGAGATTACGCAACAGCTTTGCGTCTTAGCGCCTTGGCGTGATAATAAACCACTATCTAAGAATCTCTTTCCACAAAGAACCAATTGATGTAAATTCTCAACACATCAAGCATTTCACATAATAAAAAAAAGCAAGAAATTATGTAATTAAAACAAACAACTACAATTATTTTCAATTGCTTGAAATAATTCAATCCGAAGTTATTTAAGAAAATTGATATTGCGCTGCAAGCCTTCCAGTTTGACGCGCTTTAAAGGGGAATTTGTAAAAACTTTATCAAATGTATCGGCAGTAATTTCATCCCAATCTTTTCGTGAAAACGACAAAAGCTCGGGATACGGTTGAAACAAGGGCTCTTGATGGGGTTTAGAAAAGCTATTCCAAGGACACACATCCTGACAGACATCACAACCAAAAGCCCAATCGTCAAACTTACCTTTCATTTCTTGCGGAAGGGCTTCTTTAAGCTCAATAGTATAGTAGGAAATGCACTTACTTCCATCAACAATATAAGGCGCTACAATCGCTTGAGTAGGACAAGTATCGATACAAGCAGTACACGTACCACAATGGTCCGTAGTAATGGTGTCGTACTCCAATTCCAAGTCAATTATCAGTTCGGCTATAAAATAAAAGGAACCCACTCGTTGTGTAATCAGATTCGCATTTTTCCCCATCCATCCCAGACCGCTTTTGGCCGCCCAAGCCTTTTCCATCACTGGGGCAAAATCTACAAAGGCACGACCAGAAACATCTCCAATTTCGTTTCGTATGCTTCGAAGTAACTTTTTGGTCTTTTTCTTAATCACCGAATGGTAGTCTTTACCATAAGCATATTTGGAAATTTTATAAGAATCTGGATTTTGGGTTTGCTCTGGATAATAGTTCAACAAAAGAGACACGACGCTTTTCGAATCTTCCACTAAAAGGGTTGGATCAAGACGCTTGTCAAAATAATCTGCCATATACCCCATCGAACCATGGCGTTCGTCCTTCAACCATCGTTCCAATCGCGGCGCTTCTTCTTCTAAAAAACCCGCTTTCGAGATGCCACACGACATAAAGCCGAGACGCAGGGCCTCGGCTTTGATAAATGCGGTATACTTTGATTTGTTATTCAGAATGATAAATTTACTATTCTTGTAGTGTATAAATTTTCAGCAAAGCCAAGGCTAAATTTTGCTCAACGTGATTGATTTTTCCGGTGTTAATAGCTATTCCGCCTCCCCCACGAGGGTTCAATCCAATTGTATTCACTCCAATTCCGTTAAAGCTCAGAAAAGTGCTCAATTTGCCTTTTTCCCCATCCACCCATAAGGACATCCCGGTAAAACCACCTTTGCTGATTTTACATACCTGTCCTACTTCTACATCAAACACACGGTACTTACCGTTGTCGACTTTGTATTTGTCAGAATTCACTTTAAACGATTGATTGGAAGTCACCGAAAAGTCTGGACTCCCAAAAATATACACCTTATTCAAAGGGATATAGGAAATATTATCCTGTAAAGTGCTGTCATCACTATAAAAAACGTCCAATATCAATTCGGATACGTTGGCGTCAAACCATTTAAAACTAAGAAATTTAAATGAGTTGGCCCCAAGAGGTTGGGTTTCGCGTTTGATAGCATCAAACAAAGCCACCACATTTTGTGAAGCTCCAGTCGCTTTAACTCGACCTACAAATTTGCATTTGGCAATACTCGTTTGCTCCATCAAATACACAAATTGTTGGTATTTGGGACGGTCGAGTATGTTTTCTTTTTCAATAAACTGAACATCCTGCCCAAAAACAGTTGCCATTTTGAAAAAAACTAAAAATAGAAATACCTTTTTCATAGCGTATATTTTATATTAAAACAAACCTCCTTGGATATTGTGTTTGATTTTTCCTAAATGAGTATAGGCCTTTTCGGTGACTTCACGACCACGAGGAGTACGTACAATAAAACCTTCTTGAATCAAAAACGGCTCGTATACTTCTTCTATTGTTTCGCCACTTTCAGACACGGCTGTAGCCAAAGTGGAAAGACCAACGGGTCCTCCTTTAAACTTATCGATGATTGTTACAAGGATTTTGTTATCCATTTCATCCAAACCGTGCGCATCGACGTGCAACGCCCCTAGGGCATAACGCGCAATTTCAATATCGATGGTGCCATTCCCTTTAATTTGTGCAAAATCACGAACGCGACGCAACAAAGCATTGGCGATACGAGGTGTCCCACGACTGCGTCCTGCAATCTCGATAGCGGCTTCCATCTTAATCGGCATACGCAAGATGGCCGCACTACGTTGTACAATAGTGGTCAATAATTCGGTATTATAATACTGTAAACGGCTTTGGATTCCGAAACGCGCACGCATAGGTGCGGTCAAAAGTCCTGAGCGCGTAGTAGCACCTACAAGAGTAAAGGGATTCAAATTAATTTGAACGGTACGTGCATTGGGCCCCGACTCAATCATGATATCGATTTTGTAATCCTCCATAGCCGAATACAAATACTCTTCCACTACAGGACTCAATCGATGGATTTCATCTATAAAAAGCACATCGCGTTCTTCTAAATTGGTTAACAAACCAGCCAAATCACCCGGCTTATCCAATACAGGCCCCGAAGTAATTTTAATCCCTACCCCTAATTCATTCGCAAGGATGTTGGCCAATGTGGTCTTCCCTAATCCAGGAGGTCCGTGGAATAAGGCATGATCCAAAGCTTCGTTACGCTGGTTCGCAGCTTCCACAAAAACCTTAAGATTATCAAGCACTTGGTCTTGTCCAGTAAAGTCATCGAAGGAAAGCGGCCTTAACTTTTTTTCAAGGTCAAGTTCTTCGGGATTAAAGTTGGTATTAGTAGGATCTAGATGTTCGTTCATATTACAAATATATAACAAAATCAAAGGTAAATAAAAATGCCTTTCTAATAAAGAAAGGCATTTTTAGTATAGTATAGTAACTCTTAGTGATGTAATACTTCTTCACCAGGCAACATTGGTACATTCTGAGGAACGAAATCTTCTTCATGACCTGGTTTGCTATAATCGTAAGGCCATCTGTAAACTTCTGGAATCTCTCCAGGCCAGTTTCCGTGCATGTGCTCTACAGGCGCAGTCCACTCTAACGTGTTTGATCTCCATGGATTTTGAACCGCTTTCTTTCCGAAGAACATACTGTGGAAGAAGTTCCATAAGAACACTAATTGGAATGCTCCTCCTACTAATGCAAATGCTGTAATAACAACGTTTACATTTTGTAAGTCATCGAATAAAGGGAAATTGGTGTTGGTATAGTAACGTCTTGGTAAACCAGCCATTCCGATAAAGTGCATTGGGAAGAATACTCCATACGCACAGATAGCAGTTACCCAGAAGTGAACATACCCTAAGTTTTTGTTTAACATTCTTCCAAACATTCTAGGGAACCAGTGGTAGATACCAGCAAACATTCCGTAAAGTGCAGAGATACCCATTACTAAGTGGAAGTGAGCGACAACGAAATACGTATCGTGAACATTGATATCCAAAGTACTGTCTCCTAAAATTAATCCTGTCAAACCTCCAGTAATGAAAGTAGAAACTAAACCAATAGAGAACAACATTGCTGGGTTCAATTGTAAGTTACCTTTCCAGATGGTAGTGATATAGTTGAATGCTTTTACCGCAGATGGAATTGCAATCAACAAGGTCGTAAAGGTAAATACCGATCCTAAGAATGGATTCATCCCTGATACGAACATGTGGTGACCCCATACGATAGTTGACAAGAAAGCAATAGCTAAGATCGACATGATCATCGCACGGTATCCAAAGATTGGTTTACGAGCATTAGTAGCAATAACTTCAGAAGTAATTCCTAATGCAGGTAATAATACGATATATACTTCAGGGTGTCCTAAGAACCAGAATAAGTGTTCGAATAATACAGGTGATCCACCTTGATAGTTTAATACTTCTCCTGCAATATAAATATCAGACAAGAAGAATGAAGTACCAAAACTTCTATCAAAAATCAATAATAAGGCTGCTGATAATAATACAGGGAATGATATCACCCCAATTACAGCTGTAATAAAGAACGCCCAGATTGTAAGTGGCATTCTAGTCATTGACATCCCTTTTGTTCTTAAGTTGATTACCGTTACAATGTAGTTCAATGATCCCATCAACGATGATGCGATAAAGATAGCCATTGCTACTAACCATAATGTCATCCCTAATCCTGATCCTGGGATCGCTTGAGGCAAGGCACTTAATGGTGGATAAATCGTCCATCCAGCAGAAGCAGGTCCTGATTCAACAAATAAAGAACAAACCATGATTACACTTGAAAGGAAGAACATCCAATAAGAAATCATGTTCATAAATCCAGAAGCCATGTCTCGTGCACCAATCTGTAATGGAATAAGAAGGTTACTAAAAGTACCACTCAAACCAGCAGTTAATACAAAGAATACCATAATAGTACCGTGAATAGTAACTAAGGCTAAATAAGTTTCGTTATTCATAACTCCACCTGGAGCCATTCTTTCTCCAAGGAAAAAGCTAAATATTTTGAATGACTCTTCAGGCCATGCTAATTGCATTCTGAAAAGCATCGACATACCCACACCAATAATACCCATTATTGTACCAGTAATAAGATACTGTTTAGCGATCATTTTATGATCAATACTAAATATATATTTAGTAATAAAAGTATCCTTATGATGATGTTCGTGATGATCGTGTTCGTGGTGATCGTGTTCGTGACTCATTGCTGACATATAAGTGTAATTATTTTATTATTTTGATTCAACTTTAGCAACTACTGCAGTATCATTTTTTACAGCTGTTGTATCTTTAGTACCAGGAGTAGTTCCTTCTTCTTTACCTTTTTCTCCAGCAGCAGCCGTTTTAACAGCAGATACTAAAGTTGGTTTGTCTTTTAACCATTTTTGAAATTCTTCTGGAGTATCTACTACAATTTTCATTTGCATGTTATAGTGAGAAGCACCACAGATTTTATTACATAATAAAAGGTAGTCAAAAGTATAAGGATCTAAAGCTGTTTTACCTTCAGCAACTAACTCAGCACTTTTTTTCTCACGAAGAGAGTTGATGTTGGCTACTTTAGATTTGATTGCTTCATCTTCTCTCATTTCAGCAGTAGTAACTGTAGGAATGAATGAAAATTGAGTTACCATACCAGGAACACAGTTCATTTGTGCTCTAAAGTGAGGCATATAAGCGGAGTGAAGAACATCTTGTGAACGTAATTTGAAAATTACTCTTTTCCCTTTAGGGATGTGCAATTCAGTAACCACTTTATCATCTTGAGCATTTGGATCCGCTAAGTCAACTCCTAAAGTATTCGCTCCTTCAATGTAACGAACGTTAGCTTTACCTAACACACCATCTTGTCCAGCGTAACGTGCTTCCCAAGAGAATTGTTTTGCATATAATTCAATAACTACAGTATCTTTATCTTGCTCAACAAACATAATATCAGTCCAAGCGTACAATCCGTAAAAAATCAATACCGCTAAAACGATTGCAGGAACAGAACTCCAAATAAACTCTAATTTGTTGTTATCAGCATAGTATAATGCTTTTTGACCTTGTTTCCCTCTGTATTTAAAAGCAAAATAGTGCAATAAGGCTTGAGTAACGGTTTGAACGAAAAAGATCAAACACATCGAGATTGTCATCAAATTATCATACTCAGGACCGTGTTCAGAAGCGGGTTTACCAAGTACTAAACCTCCCCATTTCCAAAGACCATATATTGTAAAAACATATATGAACGCAAGGAAACCAAACATTAAGTAACCATTAACTTTATTATCATTATCATTGGCAATCTGAGTTTCAGCACCCGATTGACCCATTTGAGTTAAATCAAAGATTTTGGTTAGTTGCCATAAAGCAACCGATAGTAACACTAAAACAAGAAGTATCAATAAACCTGTCATTTGTTTGTTTTATTTAAATATTAATAATGAAAATGTTTACTTTCTTCAATGAATGGATTGCGTTTTGGTGTTAATGGTGCTTTGGTTAAAGCAGTGAACACAACGTAAATAAACAAACCTAAGAAGAATAATATGGATGCGATTTCAGATACTCCAATAAACCATTGGTCACCTACCGTTGCTGGCATAATCATATTGAAGAAATCAATATAGTGTCCAAACAAGATTACAACACCTGCACCTACAACAATAGGAGCAATACGTTTGAAATCAGTATTGATTAATACTAAAATAGGAAATACAAAGTTTAAAAATACAGCTCCAAAGAACGTAATATTATAGTTTTCAATTCTAGTTTTGAAGTAAGTTACCTCTTCTGGAATGTTGGAATACCAAATCAACATAAATTGTGAGAACCATAAGTAAGTCCAGAATACACTGATACCAAACATGAATTTTGATAAATCGTGTAGGTGACTTGTATTTACATTTTCTAAATAACCTTTTGATTTTAAGTAAATCGTTACCATTGAAATAGTAGTAATACCACTTACAAAGAATGAAGCAAATACATACCATCCGAATAATGTACTGAACCAGTGTGGGTCAACAGACATAATCCAATCCCAAGCCATAATAGACTCAGATACGATAAAGAATACTAAGAATGCAGCAGACATTTTGAAATTCTTTTTGTAGAACGTATTGTCTGTAGCGTCGTCTTGAGCTAAACAGTTTTTTCTAGATAAATGTCTATACACATTCCATCCCAATAAGAAGATAGCTGCTCTAGCGATCCAGAAAGCAAAGTTTAAATATCCTGATTTACCAGCAATCATAGCATCATAATGAGCACTCTTAGGATCGGTTACCCCTTCTTCCATCCAAGCAAACAAATGATTAAAATGCATTCCTGATAAGATTAATAACAAGAAGAAAATTACAGAAGCAACTGGCAAATAAGCCGTAATCCCTTGCATTACTCTAAATAATACTGGTGACCATCCTGCTTGTGCAACTTGTTGGATAGCATAAAATGCTAAAACACCCATTGATATTAACAAAAAGAAGATACAAGCAACATATAACGCCGCCCATGGCTTGTTTTGTAATTGTTTCAACACATGCTCTAAGTGAGCTTGGTGCTCTTTATGAGCTTCTTCAGCAGCAACCTCAGGATTTTCCGCTTTAGGAGCTTCGTGAGTTTCAGCAACTGGAGCCGCCTTAGCAGTATCTACCGCTGTTTCCGTTTTAGCTAATGAATCAGTAGCTACAACTTCATTTTTTATTGGATCATTTTCGTGATTAACAACTGGAGTAACAGCTTCTTTTACCTCGCTTTTATGTTCAGCTGATTCAGCATGATTACCTCCATGATGACTAGCAGCAACTATTTTTTCTACGTCTTCAATGGTTTTTGGAGTAGAGAAAAAACCATAGGCAATTCCAATTATTCCGAGAATCATCAGAATTAAAGCAGTGGTTTTTAATTTTTTTGAAAATGTGTACATATCTATAACAATCTGTTTAAACAACTATTACTATTATTCGTTTTTAAGTTTAAGAACGTATTCCGCTACTAACCATCTTTCGTTTGCACTTAATTGATTAGCATGAGAACCCATAGAATTTAAACCATAAGTTATCACGTGAAATACACTTGCTTTATTGATGTCTCTATCTTTATAGTTAGGAACACCTAAAAACTTTTCTTGTTTTACTAATTTACCTTTACCATCTCCAGCCGTTCCATGACAGATTGCACAATAGATTTCAAATAACTCTTTCGCTTTATCCATATCTACTTTAGTTCCTTCAAGAGGCGAAGCAGGATTAGCCGCTTTAATAGCTACTAATGCTTCAGGTGTATTAGGTTGCTCATAAGGAGTATACCCTCTTTTGATAGTCCCTGCAGGTGGTAATTGACCTTCTTTTCCGTTTTCAGCAATTGCATTAGGCGAATTGAAAGCTTTAGATTCTGAATAGGTTTCGTAAGCAACCGATTCATACATGTTTGGCATATACTGATAATTAGGTTTAGATTTGTCTCTACAAGACGAAACCGAAATTACGATGCCTAATACTAGCGCTATTTTAAATAAACTTTTCATATCTAATTAATGCTTTTCAATTACTTTTACTTCAATGGCACCGGTACTTTGTAAAAAAGAAGTAAGCTCAGCCTCATTATTGTCAACAGCAACTTCCATTAGGAAGTGATCATCTGTAGTTCTTACATCTGGATTTTCCGCTTCTTTAAATGGCCATAATCTACTTCTCATATAAAAAGTAATTACCATTAAGTGAGCTGCAAAAAATACAGTCATCTCAAACATTACAGGCACGAAAGCCGGCATGTTTTGGATATAACTAAAACTTGGTTTACCCCCGATGTCTTGTGGCCAATCTTGAATCATGATGTAATCCATCATAGTCGTTGCAACCGATAGACCAATACAACCATAAATAAAGGCGCATATTGCTAATCGAGTTGGTGCCAATCCCATCGCTTTATCCAATCCGTGAACAGGAAATGGAGTAAAAACTTCTTCAATATGATGATGTGCTTTACGTGTTTGCTTTACAGCATCCATTAATATATCATCATCATTATATATAGCGTGTATTACTTTATTACTACTCATAACAAATATTAATGTTTTTCTGAATGATTATGACCTTCTGCTTCTCTTTGTTTTTTATAATACTCACCAGAAGATTTTAAAATTGTTTTAACCTCTGCTTGTGCAATAACTGGGAATGATCTAGCGTACAATAAGAATAATACGAAGAAGAATCCAATTGTTCCGATATAAATACCGATATCTACAAAGGTAGGAGAGAACATAGTCCAAGATGATGGTAAATAATCTCTGTGTAATGAAGTAACGATAATCACGAAACGCTCAAACCACATACCGATGTTAACCACGATCGAGATAATGAAAGAGAACATAATACTTGTTCTTAGTTTTTTAAACCACATGAACTGTGGAGAGAAAACGTTACAAGTCATCATCGACCAATAAGCCCAAGCGTAAGGTCCAGTTGCTCTGTTCAAGAAAGCATATTGCTCATACTCTACTCCTGAATACCATGCTACGAATAACTCCGTAATATAGGCAACCCCAACGATAGAACCAGTAATCATGATTACGATGTTCATCAATTCGATATGTTGTAAAGTAATGTATGCTTCAAGGTTAGAAACTTTTCTCATAATGATCAGCAAGGTGTTTACCATTGCGAATCCTGAGAATACCGCTCCAGCAACGAAGTATGGAGGGAAGATGGTAGTATGCCATCCAGGGATTACCGAAGTAGCAAAGTCAAAAGATACAATCGTGTGAACCGAAAGTACAAGTGGTGTAGCTAAACCAGCTAATACCAATGATACTTCTTCGAAACGTTGCCAATCTTTAGCTCTACCGCTCCATCCAAAACTTAGAATAGAATATACTCTTTTAGTGAAAGGTGTTACTGCTCTATCACGTAACATTGCAAAGTCAGGAAGTAAACCAGTCCACCAGAAAACTAATGATACCGATAAATACGTAGAAATTGCGAATACGTCCCATAACAATGGTGAGTTAAAGTTAACCCATAACGAACCAAATTGATTCGGGATAGGCACTACCCAGTACGCTAACCATGGACGACCCATGTGAATGATTGGGAACAATCCTGCTTGAACTACAGAGAAGATAGTCATCGCTTCTGCAGAACGGTTAATTGCCATTCTCCATTTTTGACGGAATAATAAAAGTACTGCAGAAATAAGAGTTCCTGCGTGACCAATACCTACCCACCAAACGAAGTTGGTGATATCCCAAGCCCATCCTACGGTTTTATTCAAACCCCAAGAACCGATACCTGTTGAAATGGTATATATAATACAACCTATTCCCCAAAGGAAAGCTGCTAATGCGATAGAAAATACAGTCCACCACTGTTTGTTTGCTCTTCCTTCAACAGGTGCAGCTACGTCTATAGTTACATCATGATAACTTTTATCACCGATAACTAAAGGTTTTCTAATGGGTGCTTCGTAATGAGACGACATAATCCTTTATATTGTTTCTTAATTAATTTATATATTTCTAACTTTAACTTGATAAACCACATTTGGTTTTGTTCCAACATGCTCTAACAAATGGTATGCTCTCTTGTCTTCTGCCAAGCTTGCAATTTTGTTTTCTTTGTTGTTCACATCTCCAAACTGCATAGCTCCTGTAGTACATGCACTAGAACAAGCTGTAGCAAATTCATTCACCGCTACTTCTCTACCTTCACGTTTTGCAGTTAAAATAGTCAACTGTGTTTTTTGAATACACATTGAACATTTTTCCATAACCCCACGAGAACGTACATTCACGTCAGGATTAACTACCATACGACCTAAATCATCATTCATATGATAATCAAACTCGTCATTGTTGTTGTACAAGAACCAGTTGAAACGACGAACTTTATAAGGACAGTTATTTGCACAGTAACGAGTACCTACACAACGGTTATAAGCCATTTGGTTTTGTCCTTGACGACCGTGTGAAGTAGCTGCTACTGGACATACTGTTTCACATGGTGCATGGTTACAATGTTGACACATGATTGGTTGGAATACCACTTGTGGGTTGTCAGCAGGATGCTCCATTTGACCAAATCCACCCAATGATCCTTTTTCACCAAATAAACCGTCGAAGTTTTCTTTTTTCTCGTTGTCTTCTGCAAATGTATCTTGAGAAGAATAATATCTATCAATACGCAACCAATGCATATCACGACTTCTTCTTACCTCAGATTTACCTACAACAGGAACATTATTTTCAGCGTGACATGCAATTACACAAGCACCACATCCTGTACAAGCATTCAAGTCGATTGATAAGTTAAAGTGATGTCCAACGGAACGATCAAATGACTCCCATAAATCTACTTTAGTAGCTTCTACTTCTTTGTGATCTAAAGATACCATAGGAGCTTCATTCCATTCTTGAGAGTCTTTAGCAGTATTGAAAATAGTTAAGGTAGTTTCTTTAACGATGTCACCTCTACCCATTAATGTTTTTTGCGATTGAACACAAGCAAATTCATGCTCACCTTCAGCCTTAGTTACATCAACAATTTGAACATCATTAAATCCATTATATAATGAGTAAGCATTAACACCTACTTGCATTTCTTCTTTTAAAGCTGCTTTACGACCATATCCTAAAGCTAAACCTACTGTTCCAACAGCTTGTCCTGGTTGAACAATTACTGGAACTTTCATTGTAATAGCACCTAATTTAATAGTAGCATAACTACCATTCAATCCACCATTAGCAACGATTGAGTTTTCTAATTGTAACTTTTTAGCATCTGCATTAGAAACTGTTAAATAGTTATCCCAAGAAACTCTAGTGATTGGATCTGGAAACTCTTGTAACCAAGGGTTGTTTGCTTGTTGACCATCTCCTAAACCTGTTTTTGTATATAAGTTCAATTCGAAACCTGCATTTGCTTTTGTAGCAGCTAAAGCATTAGCAGCTGAAGCGTAATCTGCAGTACCTCCTACTGAAGCAACAGCTCCCGCAGCGAATACACCGTCATGAACTACTTGATTCCAAGAAGAACCTGAAATATATGCAGCCGAATTGGCTTTTAAATAATCATAATAAGAACCCGGAATACCATTCAAAGCCATCAATACCTCTTGGAATTGTTTAGTTTTGAATAATGGACGGATTGTAGGTTGAACCAAAGAATAAGTTCCTTTAGTCAAACTGTGATCATTCCAAGACTCTAAATAGTGAGGAACAGCAGCAGCAACTTTAGATTTCTCTACAGTTTCGTCTTCTCTTAAAGAGAAAGCAACTGATACTGGCACTTTGTTTAATCCATCCACAAATGCTTTAGAATTTGCTAAAGTATATACTGGATTAACACCACTCATAATTAAAGTATGAACGCTACCTGCATTCATATCAGCAATTAATTGAGCCACTTTTTCGTTAGAACCTTTTCTGATTTGTCTTGCACCAGAGGCAACAGCAGCTTCGCTTTTCAACACTTGGTTGATTGCTAATACTAATAACTGGGCATTTTTATCTTGAATACCTGATACTAATAAACCTTTAGTACCCGCATCTTTTAATTGTTTTGCAGCTTTCATTACTTCAGCTTCATTTTCAACTTTACCCGTTGCAATTGAAGACCCAGTAACTACATTGTATATTTTTACTAATGCTTGCTTTTGACTTGCAACTGACATTGCAACTCTTCTATCGGCAGCAGCACCAGATAAAGTCATATTTGCTTCAAATTGGAAATGTTTAGACATTTTACCATTTTGAGGAATTCTTCCTTTAGCATAACCAGCATCAAAGCTACCTCCTTGCCAGTCTCCTAAGAAGTCTGCATTCAAGGCAACAATAGTACTTGCTTTAGAAAAATCATAATCTACTAAGGCTCTTTCACCATAAACTGCTTCAAATGCATCCAATGCAGCTGATTCAGAAACAGCGTCATAAATTACATGTTTAGCACCAGGATTTTTAGCCAAGAAATCAGCTATTAATTTTTCAGTAGATGGACTTGCTAAAGTATTTGTAAGTAAAACAACTTGTTTACCTTTTGCTTTAGCGTCAGCAACTGCGGATCTGATTTTGCTTTCTACCTCATTCCAAGTTGCATCTTTACCTGCAATCTTAGGGTTTTTCAATCTCATACTGTCGTAAAGAGACAAAACAGAAGCGTGTACTCTCGCATTGGCAAGAAATCTTGCTCCAGCAATAGTATTGTTTTCTACTTTAATTGGTCGCCCTTCACGAGTTTTAATTAAAAGATTGGCAAAATCAAAACCATCAAACATAGTAGTTGCATAATAATCCGCAACTCCAGGAATAATTTGATCTGGTTGAACTACATAAGGAATAGTTTTATGTACTGGTCCTTCACAAGCGGCTAAAGTTGCAGCAGCAGTGGTGAACCCAACATACTTTAAAAAATCACGTCTAGTAGTTGATGATGATGACAAAGACGCTTCGTCTCCTAAAAATTGATCTGTAGGAATTTCTTCCACAAATTCGTTATTTCTAAGCGTCTCAACAATAGAACTATTCTCGTTTAGTTCCTCAACACTTTTCCAGTATTTTTTGTTTGATGACATTGTATATAAATATTAGCTTCTTAATAAATCGATTAATAGTGACACTTACCGCATTCTAAACCTCCCATTTGTGCAGCAGTTAATTTCTGTACACCGTATTTTTTAGAAAGTTCGTCGTGAATTTTAGTATAGTAAGCATTACCTTCCATTTTTACTTCTGTTTGACGGTGACAGTTGATACACCATCCCATTGTCAATGGAGCAAATTGTTTTTGAACTTCATAAGTTTGAACTTCTCCGTGACATTTTTGACACTCTAAACCAGCAACAGTAACGTGTTGTGAGTGGTTAAAGTAAACAAAATCTTGTAAGTTATGAATACGAACCCATTTCACTGGCTCTGTTTTTCCTGTATATTTTTGTAGTGTTCCATCCCAACCCACAGCTTTGTATAATTTTTGGATTTCTCCGTCATAAAATGCTTTTGAATGTTCCGGTGTAGCAGTTGTATCTGATACTTGACTGATGTTTTTATGACAGTTCATACACACGTTTAATGATGGTACACCAGCATTTTTACTTACACGTGCAGAGGAGTGACAGTATTTACAGTTGATACCATTACTACCAGCGTGGATTCTGTGAGAGAAATGTATTGGTTGAACTGGAGAGTATTCTTGATCAACACCAATTTGCATTACAAAGGTGTAGAAATAGAAAGCACTCACCAACAATAACAAGATTGAAGACACTAACACCAAGAATTGGTTTTTAGCGAATGCTTTATAAAGCGCTCCAAAAGAACGGTCTTTTTTCAAAATTTCGATTCCTTTAGCATCCGCTACCTTTGTTAGCATGTTGTATACTAAGAACAACATTACTACTAACAACAACATAATAGTAACTAAGAATCCAAGGATTACATTATTAGAAATTCCACTATCTTGAGCTTCAGTACCCGGTAATTTACTTACTGCTCCACCCGCTTTAGCATCAGGTTTTTTCTCAGAAGTATAAGCGATGATATTATCAATATCAGCGTTAGATAACTGAGGAAAAGCTGTCATGTTTACTTTATTGTTTGCTTCGTAAACTTTAACCGCTTCAGCATCACCAGCTTTAATAAGTGCTGCACTGTTATTTACCCATTTGTAAATCCAAGCCATACTGTGCTTGTCAGCCACACCTCTTAAGGCAGGACCTGTAGCTTTATCATCAAGTTTGTGACATGCCGCACAATTCGTATTAAAAAGCTCTTTCCCCTTAGCAGCATCACCACCCGCAGATGCAGTAGCCGGAGCGGTTGCAGCGGCAGCAGCTGGAGCAGCAGCCGTAGCTGGAGCTGGAGTTTTTGAATCTGGATTTTGTGCTAATGAAGTTAAGGAAAACGTTAGCATTAAAGCTAAGCTAAAAAGTAAACTCCTTGAAATCGAATTATGGTTACCCACTTTTTTCATGTGATTTATTAATTTTTTAATAGGTCATCCCGCTCTCCGGGTGAATTCGCTAAATATATCTGTAAAAATACATTTAACTAATTTCTAATATTAAAATGGTTTTCTACTAAATTCGGTACATTCCTTACTATTATATAGCAATAGCAACAAACTATACACTTTTAAAACTTGCACAAAAATACAATTTAAGAACTATTATCAAAACCTAATCTCTATCCTTACATTCAATTTATACTAATTCTAAATAATTTTTTATTGAGGGATATTCAAGGAAGTATTACATTTGCATTAAAATCAATATATTATGAATGTTTTAACAAATAAATTATTCCTTAAATTAGTAAAAACATCAGTGTTTTTTATAGGAATTTCTTCTTTAAACGCCCAAAATGTTAGTGTAAGTCAAGACGCTAAATTCGAACAATTATTAAATGAAAAAAGAAACATAAACTCTTCTCTTACAGTAAACAACAGATATAAAATCCAAATATTTAACGGCAATAGTGAGAACTCTAAAAAGATATTAATTGATTTCAAAAAAGAGTATAAAAACTATGATGCCACAATAGTGTTCAGTACTCCTGCCTATAAAGTTTGGGTGGGTAATTTTAAGACCCGCATTGAAGCAGAAAAAAGCTTAAATGAATTGAAATTAAAATTTCCTGCAGCGATTTTGATTAAGCCTAACAAGTAGTTTTAGGATTTAGGTGATAGGATATAGAAAATAGCCATTCGAACCGAGAATTGGAATGTAAAAGCACTAGTTTAATAGGTTGGATGGTGTAATAAGACTATTTAAAATAAAAACCATTAAATTCTGGACAGAAAATGCTTTTCAAATTGATTTTGGTTGTGAATTTCTTCTTATTATTTCTTTTCAAATAGGCCACCTAAATAATTCTTATAAACATTTGCATTTCTATACGTAAAGAATATTTTAAACTTTCAAATATTGAAACGTGAATTAGTTTATCTATAAGTAGAACTAGTTTCTTTATAACTAGAACTACTTACTCTATAAGTAGAACTAGTTTCTTTATAACTAGAACTATTTTCTTTACAAATAGTAGTAGATGCACTATAAGGAGAGTTATTTTTCTTTCAACTAATTTACTTTTGAAACAAAACAAAATCAAATGAGCCATTTAATTAATTATTGATTCGAAAACAAAAATTAACAATTACAAATTAGCTTTAAGATGCAAAGAGAATAGAGGTTATTTTAAATAAAAAAATCCCGATTACTCGGGATTTTTTAATATTGATTATTTCAACTTTTTCTTTACTTCTACCTCTTGGAAGGCTTCGATTAAATCCAATTGTTGAATATCGTTGTAGTTTTTGATTTGGATACCACAATCATATCCTTTAGAAACTTCTTTCACATCGTCTTTGAAACGTTTCAAAGCAGTAAGTTCACCTGTAAAGATCACTACACCGTCTCTGATTAAACGGATTCTAGAGTTACGGAATATTTTACCATCGGTAACCATACATCCTGCAATGGTACCAATTTTAGAGATTTTGAATGTTTCGCGAATCTCAGCAGTACCCGTAATTTCTTCTTTCATTTCTGGAGAAAGCATTCCCTCCATTGCATCTTTTAAATCGTCAATAGCATCATAGATGATGGAGTAGTTTCTAATGTCAATTTCTTCTTTATCGGCCAATTGTTTTGCATTACCTGCAGGACGAACGTTGAATCCAATAATGATGGCATCGGATGCAGAAGCTAACATAACGTCAGATTCCGTGATTGCTCCAACCCCTTTATGAATGATATTGATTTGAATTTCTTCTGTAGACAATTTAGAGAACGAATCTGATAAAGCTTCTACAGAACCATCCACATCTCCTTTAAGGATAATGTTCAATTCTTTAAATTGACCTAAAGCAATACGACGACCGATTTCGGCAAGCGTAATGTGTTTTTGAGTTCGAACGGATTGCTCACGCATTAATTGAGTACGTTTCGCTGCAATTTGTTTTGCTTCTCTTTCGTCTTCAAATACATTGAACTTATCACCCGCTGTAGGTGCACCATCTAAACCTAAAATTGAGATTGGAGTTGATGGACCTGCTTCTTTAACACTGTGTCCTCTTTCGTCATACATGGCTTTAATTTTACCATGATTTTTACCCGCTAACACATAGTCACCTACTTTTAAAGTACCTGCTTGAACTAATATTGTAGATACATATCCTCTACCTTTATCTAATTGTGCTTCCACAACTGTTCCAACAGCTGGTTTGTTAGGATTTGCTTTTAAGTCAAGAAGCTCTGCTTCTAATAATACTTTTTCTAAAAGTTCTTTAACACCAGTTCCTTGTTTAGCAGAAATATCGTGCGATTGGTATTTACCACCCCAGTCTTCTACTAATAAGTTCATACCAGCTAATTGCTCTTTAATTTTTTCAGGATTAGCGGCAGGCTTATCAATTTTATTAATTGCAAAAATCATAGGAACTCCAGCAGCTTGCGCATGGCTGATCGCTTCCTTAGTTTGAGGCATGATATCATCATCGGCAGCTGCCACGATAATAGCAATATCGGTTACTTGAGCACCACGAGCACGCATAGCGGTAAAGGCTTCGTGACCAGGAGTGTCAAGGAAGGTGATTTTTTGACCATTATCTAAAGTTACTGCATAAGCACCAATGTGCTGTGTAATACCTCCTGATTCACCGGCAATAACATTTTCTTTACGGATATAATCCAAAAGGGAAGTTTTACCGTGATCGACGTGACCCATAACCGTAACAATAGGAGCACGAGTTACTAAATCTTCCGCTTTATCTTCAACCACTTCAATCGCTTCTTCGATATCGGTAGTAATGAATTCTACTTCATAACCAAATTCATCTGCTACAATAGACAAAGTCTCCGCATCTAAACGTTGGTTCATGGTAACCATAATTCCAAGAGACATACAAGTTCCAATCACTTTAGTAATTGGCACATCCATCATGGTAGCTACTTCACCAACGGTAACGAATTCCGTTACTTTAATTGTTTTGCTACCTTCGTCAATGGCTCTTTGTTCATCGTCGGAACGTTGACGGTGGGTATCTCTTTTATCTCTTCTGTATTTCGCAGCTTTGGATTTGTTTCCTTTACCTTGTAATCTTTCAAGAGTTTCTTTGATTTGGTTTTTAACCTCTTCTTCTGTAGGCTCTACTTTTTGAACAATAGCAGGTCTGTTTCCTTTTTGGAAACCTCCACCTCCACCACCAGGGCGAGGAGTAAACTTACCACCACCTCCGGCAATTCTAGGACCAGTACCCGTATTCGCGCCAGGAGTACCTGGTTTGTTTTCACCTGGTTTAGGCGGGATTCTTTTTCGTTTGTTTTTATCAACGATTTTGTTATCTCCAGGTTTGTTAGGAGTAATCTTTGGTTCTTCTTTTTTCTTTTTAGGCTTGTTGAATTGTGATAAATCAATTTTCAAACCTGTTAAAGTAGGTCCAGTAAGATTTTGATATTGTGTAGTGTGTGTTTCGTCAGCGGCAACCTCTTCAGCTGTTTTAGGAGTTTCAGCTACAGGAGCTTTTTCCACTTGTTTTTCAGCTGGTTTTTCTACGGCTTTTTCTACCACAGGAGTTGGCTCCACTGCTTTAGGAGCAGCTTCCATTTTAGGAGCTACTTTTTCAACTGGTTTTTCAGTTGGTTTTTCAACAGCTTTTACCTCTTTAGGTTTTTCAGAATGAACAGGAGCGGCTTTAGGTTCCAAGTCAATTTTACCCACTTGTTTTGGCCCTGTAACAACAGCTTTAGCTTTAATTACTTCTTGACGTTGACGCTCTTCTTCTAGTCTTTTTTTCTCTTCAATTTCTCTTTCTCTTTCAAGACGAAGTGCTTCTTTCTCTTTTTTAATCTCTTCACCAACACCTTTTGACGCTTCCTTATTGCCTTTGTCACCAGCAAATTGACCGCAAAGAGTATTGTATACATCGTCAGAAATTTTTGTATTTGGACTTGCTTCAATAGCAATTCCCTTATCCTTAAGATAATCTACAGCTCTTTCTAAAGAAATATTTAATTCCCTTAAAACTTTGTTTATTCTAATATTTCCTTCAGACATAAAATCTTTTTAATGTTATTTTATTGAGAATTTGAATTAGTCTTCAAATTCTTCTTTTAAAATTTTTATTACTTCTAAAATTGTTTCTTCTTCTAAATCTGTTCTTCTCACTAAATCAGCCACGTCTTGTTTTAAGATACTTCTAGCGGTATCTAAACCAATTTTAGCAAATTCGTCAATTACCCATCCATCGATTTCATCAGAGAATTCCGTTAATTCAACGTCATCTTCTTCAACGGCAGCACCTTCTCTAATTACGTCTAATTCATATCCTGTTAATTGACCTGCTAATTTGATATTGTGTCCTCCACGACCAATAGCTTTAGAAACTTCTTCTAGTTTTAAGAACACTTCTGCTCTTTTGTTTTCTTCATCAATTTTGATTGACGAAACTTTAGCAGGGCTTAATGCTCTAGTAATATACAACTGCATATTGGTTGTATAATTAATCACATCAATATTTTCGTTTCCTAATTCACGAACGATACCGTGAATACGAGAACCTTTCATACCTACACAAGCTCCAACAGGATCAATTCTATCATCATAAGAATCAACGGCTACTTTTGCTTTTTCACCAGGGATTCTGACTACGTTTTTAATCATAATCAAACCGTCGAATACCTCAGGGATTTCTTGTTCAAATAATTTTTCTAAAAAGCTAGGAGCTGTTCTAGACATAATAATTTGAGGTTTATTACCTTTTAATTCAACGCTTTCAATAATACCTTTCACGTTATCTCCTTTTCTAAAGAAGTCGGAAGGGATTTGTTTTTCTTTAGGAAGCACAATTTCATTACCTTCATCATCGACCAAAATTACAACTCTTGGGCGAACATGGTGCACTTCAGCCGTATAAATTTCACCGATAAGATCTTTAAATTGTTTGTAAAGATTGGTGTTATCGTGTTCGTGGATTTTAGAAATAAGGTTTTGGCGTAACGCTAATATTGCTCTTCTACCTAAATCAATAAGTTTAACTTCTTCAGAAACTTCTTCTCCGATTTCGAAATCTGGCTCTATTTTTCTAGCTTCAGTTAAAGTAATCTCTTCGTTCTCTAAGTCTAAATCATCATCAGCAACTACAATTCTGCGTCTCCAGATTTCCATATCTCCTTTATCAGGATTGATAATGATGTCAAAGTTATCGTCAGAGCCATACTTCTTTTTTAAAGCATTTCTAAATACATCTTCCAAAATCGCCATAAGCGTTACTCGATCAATAAGTTTATCGTCTTTAAACTCTGAGAATGATTCGATTAATGCAATATTTTCCATTATTCTTATTAATTAAAATTTATTGTAACAATTGCTTCTTTTATATCTGAGTAAGGGATTTGAAGTTCTTTTTGAACTGTTTCTTTTCCTTTACCAATTTTTTTAGGTTCTCTAGCTGACCAAGTCAAGACAATAAAATCATCATTAGCGTCTACTAATTCGGCTTCTATTTTATCATCAGCAGTTTTAACAATTAAAGTTCTGCCAATATTCTTTTTGTATTGACGGACAAATTTAAGAGGGGATCCAACACCAACAGAAGCTACTTCAAGAGAGAAGTCTTGTTCTTCTCTGTCTAAACCGTCTTCGACTGCACGGCTGATATCAATACAATCCTGAAGAACTACTCCACTATCTCCATCAATAGCGATGGTGATTTTGTTAGCGTCATTAATGTTAAGGTCGATTAAAAACAAATCGCTTCGTTCCACTAACTTAGAATTTAAAACCGCTAAAACTTTCTCTTTAAATGTCATAATTTTATAAAAAGAGGGAAGCAGTGCTTCCCTCATTATTTAGTCATGCTAATAAATAATGCTGCAAATATACAATTTTTTTTAATTTAACAAATATGAATTATTAAAGTTAAATATTTTTAATATGACAATTATCATTTATTGAAATTAAAATATATTTGTACCTTTATCAACAAATTAAAAAACTTACAAAACCAAATAATTTATATCTTACCATGAAAAAGATTTTAATCCCAACCGACTTTTCAAAGCACGCAGAGTATGCCTTGAGAGTTGCCGCACAAATTGCAAGAAAAAATGATGGAGAAATCATTTTACTACACATGTTAGAATTACCTCATCAAGCGAGTGATGCCGTTGGATCAGGAACCGAGATACCAGAGATTATGTTTTTCAAAAACGCAGCCATTAGAAGATTAGAAGATTTGATGGATGAGGATTATTTAGATGGCCTTAAAGTTTCAGAAGTTATTCAATTTGAATTAGCATTTGATGGAATTTTAAAAATTAGCCAAACGAATAATGTTGATTTGATTGTAATGGGATCTCACGGGGCAAGTGGCTACAAAGAAATGTTTATTGGATCAAATGCAGAGAAAGTAGTTAGAAATTCTGATGTACCTGTATTGATTATCAAAAAAGAAGAGAACGATTTCAAAGTGGATAACTTTGTATTTGCTTCTGACTTTGCAGATGAAATCAAAAAACCGTTCCAAAAAGTGGTGGATTTTGCTAATAAATTTGATGCTACACTTCATTTAGCAATGATTAATACTCCTAACAACTTTAAACCTACTTCAGAATCAACTGAGATCATGAATAAGTTTACAGCAGGATTTACGATTAACAAATTCGAAACTCATATTTATAATGAGACAAATGTTGAGAAAGGAATCTTGAATTTCTCTAACAGTATTGATGCTGATTTAATTGGAATGAGTACTCACGGAAGAAAAGGTTTATCACACTTCTTTAATGGAAGTATTAGTGAGGATTTAGTAAATCACGCATCTAGACCGGTGGTTACTTTTAAAATATAATTTTAAATAACTTTATAGAAAAGCCTTTCATTTGTTTGAAAGGCTTTTTTTTGTTGTATAATGTATGTTGTATATTGTACTTTGTGGTTACTGTATGTTTGGACTTCCTTATTGTACAAATGTGTTTTATGAGAGAACGAATGAGGTTCCTTATACGACAAAATAATTTACAAATTGTAATATGGTATTTCGAAAGAGTGCAAAACTATTTTGAAAGAGTAGAAAAATGATTTGAAAGAGAACAAAACTATTTTGAAAGAGTGCAAAACTGTTTTGAAAGAGTAGAAAAATGATTTGAAAGAGTGCAAAACTATTTTGAAAGAGTGCAAAAGTGTTTTGAAAGAGAACAAAAACATTTTGAAAGAGTGTAAAAGTGTTTTGAAAGAGTAGAAAACTATTTTGAAAGAGTGCAAAAGTGTTTTGAAACGAGAAAATTAGTTGGTGGAGAGCTACTAGACGGAACCGTAGCAGTGGATTTGTGTTGTTTACTCTGTAATATTTGCTTTGGGGAGGGAGCTTCTTTATGTGACCTCTCCCTTCGGTCGAGGTGACAAACTGGGTGGGCACGAGACGGAAACGAAGTGGTGGATGTTCTTGAATAATGTATATTGGAAGGAAGGGGAACTGGAAGGGGAACTTGAACCTTTTTTGGGGATTGATGGACTGTGGGAAAGGGATAAAAAAGACCAATAGCAGCACTATCACCCAAGAAATTAGCTATGCTACGGAACTATTATAAATGCTATCAACCCTCTCCTATTTGTTTGAAATTAGCACCGATTTAAGATACATTCCAGAACTTTTAAACACAAAGTAAGGCTACTGAAATCTAACCCCATGTTAGCACTAAAAGCATTCAATGAATAAAAAGCCCTTTTGATGATTTGTAAAAAATATTATTTATATTTGAAAAAAGCAAAGAGAAACAAAACTTCGTACATACACCCAAATTGGGGTAGATTGGCGAAGTTTTATATCGCCTATATACTAGTTGGAGGAAACCATTGAGCTACACGATACGCGAACAAAACTCAATAAAAAAATTAACCAATATGGCTTTTTTAATATTGACTTAACACAAGAAATAGAAGATTATGAGAAAATTTCGATTTACAATATCTTAGGTGAAAATGTTTATACATTATCTATTGTTCCCAAGGAAAATAATTTAATAAATCTTTCTCAATTATCAAATGGATATTATATTGCAAGATTAGATAGTAATACTAAACAAAAAACTTTAAAATTAATTAAAAACTAACCATCATGAAAAATACATTAAAATTAATGGTTTTATTACTTGTATGTAATTTTGGCTATTCACAAATTTATTATTCCAATTATCTTGATGCAACTTCCGAATGGAAAATAATTAACAGAGATACTAATGCTGGTTTTCAAAATTTCAGATACGAAACATTGTTTTTTGATGGTTTTGAAAATATTGGTGGCTATATATACTATAAAATGTTTAGGACTTATTATTATATAGGTTACGAATATGACTATTCATCTGTCATTTATCCACAATCTTCAAATTTTACAGAATTTGTTGGATACTTCAGAGAAGATAATACTGGTAAATTTTTTATGAAATATGATGTTAATAGTAGTGATATTGTATATTTTGATAATCAATTACTATTAAATACGCAATTAGGGGATAATTATTTTTTACATTATGATGGTTTAACAAATCAATATTGCTCAACAAGCACCATCAATTCAATGCTTATATCAGGATTAAATTCTAAAATGATATTTTCAGGAACTGATATTCTTTCAGGAGGTTCTGCACTTGAAGGGGTTGGAATGATTTTTAATGATTGTTTTACACCTATGAGTATTGATAATAATGGCGGTATGTATTCTCGTATTCATTGTTATACAAAACAAGGACAATCTTATACTTTTTATAATAACTATCATTTACCAAATTTTGTACTTGTTGATTGCAATACATTTCCAATTGCCAATCGTCAAGGTTTATCTACATTAACCTATGAAAATAGTAGCTTCAAAATTTTTCCTAATCCAGCAAATACCATAGTGAATATTACAAGTAACAATAAAAATATAAATGAAATAACATTATCTGATATGCAAGGAAGAATATTAAAAACCATAGAAGTTAATAACATAAATACACAATTAGATATTTCAAATTATCAAACTGGAACTTATCTAATAACAATAAAAAACGACTATGGTACAAGTAATAGTAAATTAATAATAGAATAAAATAGTTATATTAAATAAGGCTTATTCAAAACTGCATAGGCCTTATTCCAAAATAGATGTGGCTTGTACCAAAGTAAAACAAGCAACCGCAAAACTATATAAGCCTTATGCCAAAGTAAATATGACAACTGCCAAATCAGTTAAGACTTGTGCAAAAGTAGATAAGGCTTACGCCAAAATAGATAAGACTTGTGCACCAGTAAAATAGGTACTTAACAAAAATAAATAATCCGAATAAAAAACGGAAAATCGTGGTGGAAAAAGATATGGCTTCCTCCAACAAGCGTTTTGCAAGATTGCGGGGTAAGTGATTAATTTAAAGTTTTGGCATATCAATAAAGTTCAGTAATAACCTAAAAGTAAAGGCATATTTAGTCCGCAACCTCGCAAAGCGCCTAACGTCAAACTGTCTAAAAACTCCTTTAATAAAGTATACTTTTAAAGGAGTTTTTACTTGTAAAAAAAATGTTTTTTCTTATATTTATGCTGTAAAACAAGCTACTATGAGCAAATTCATTATAGGAAAAGACCGTAATCAAACCGAGTTTTTTTTGTTTAAAAAAGCAACAGAACTAAAAAAAGATGGTAATATAGACAGTGCTATCGAGACTCTTAAGTTGGCATAAAGTGAAAT